>NZ_VUMX01000002.1:0-121882 GCF_009695985.1 Lactobacillus porci | reverse complement strand
CTTTGGCAGCTCGAGCGGTACGATTGGATGTTCAGTCATAATATCGTGTTCCTCCGTATTCAATTGTTAAGAACAGTATATGACTATTGAACAGAGGTCGATAGATACCGCGCTATTGGGCGCTTACGAAAGACCAAGCTCGTTAGAATATATATGTAAGTTGATGAGGCGCCTAGAGGTAAATAATTATGACAAGTAAAAATAAATTTGATCCAGAAGTAGCTTTACTAAATCAAGTTACAGATTTATTGATGGATGAAAGAGTTAAGCAAAATGAACGAGAAATTTTGCTCTACGCTAAACATCAATTGGAGCATCATGTAAATATGCCTAATATTATCTATCATTTAAAAAATATTTTGACTCCATTGGCTATTGGCGAAAAGCTATCGCCAGGAATGGGTAAGCTATACTGTGATATTGTTGCAGGCAATATTGGTAAGCCAGGTTCTTTGAGAACCGGCATTGGTATGGGAACTGCATATGGTGGATTTTTTACAGGGATTTAAAAAAAATAGTCGATATCATTTCTGTGGATTTGATATCGATTATTTTTATATATGGGCCAGTTTTTATTCATATTGTGTATTGTGGCTAAATTTGATGCATATGTTGTCAATTTACGATGATAACGTGGAAAAGAAGCCATTCTTGCTAGAATTATATATGTAAGTTGATGAGACGCTTAGAACTACTAAGCGAGGCAGACTTAAAGATTTATTGGAGGTATTTGAAATGGAAAATACAGTAAGTTTTGAAAATTTGAATTCAGTTCAGTTAGTTAGAGTTGTGGGTGGTAGACATTCTCAAAACTACTACAATGGTCGTGGTACTGGCAGAAATATTAGAGCTATTGGCACTTTAGTAGGTATTGGTGCAAGTATCCTTAAGTACTTAGAATGATGGTGAAGGAAAAAATGAAGAATTATCTATGGCTATTAATAAATATTGCTTTTCTTGTAACCCTGTTTTATGTTCCTAAAACTCAACTTGGTATTTGGGTATCAGCAATTATCGTGATTCTTGCATTGATTGTAAATGTGACTGATATTTTCGGTTTTATTTCTAAATCAAGAAAGCAAAATGAATAATCATCGTTAAGAGGATTTAATATATTAGAGGTATTAAAATGAATAATTTTCAAAAGTTAAGTGTTACTGAATTACAAAATGTTTCAGGCGGTCGTCGTAAAGGTGGCTTTAATTTTGGCTCTTGGTGGAGAGGAGTTCAAAGAGGTACAGGTCAATTTATGACAGGTCTTCGCGATGGTTTAGCAGGTAAGTAAGGAAGAATATTTGAGATGAAGGAATTCCGTAAAGCAATTTAAAAGAATTTTAGGTGGTAAAGGTCATTCTCACGATTACTACAATGGCCGTTATTGGGGTAGAGTTCTACGAAGTATCCGTCAAACTATGCCAAGTGGACCTATTAGTATTCATGGCTTTCCAAAATTATAAGTAATAAGGTTGATAAATTTAAATTGGCTTATCAACCTTATTATTTCATGTAAAATATGTTGCTGGAATAAACTTATGAAAGATAATTATTATTTAGCATTAGCGGATGACGTAGAACTTGGAAATAAAATTATAATAAAGAGAACAATTGCCAAATTATTTATGGTAGCAACTATACTTTTAATAAGTGGTTTATGTGTTGTACGATTAAATATTGGTAATAAACAAATTTATAAATTAATGCTAATTGCTTTTCTAACTATTTATACATATACGGCGAAACATTTTATTTTAACAACTAAGACGTTTAATCAAAAGTTAAGGCTAAAAGGTACATCAGGAAAAATAACGTTTGCTTATCTTATCTTGTTAATCTTTTTAATTTCGATAGAGCTTATGAATATGTTTCCACTATTTAAATTACAATTTTCAAAAATATTATTTGCTGCTTTATCAGCGTTGATATCAGCAGTTTTTGAAGAATTTATATTTAGAGGAATATTGTTTAATGCATTTCTGTTGCTTTTTTGTGAAGAAAAATATGACATTTTATGTACCTCAATAGTATGTTCAATTTTATTTAGCTTAATTCACATGAATAACTTGACTAGTCAATCATTTATTTCAACTGTAGGACAAATGATTTTTACACTAGCCTTTGGTTTGATTCTTAGTTGTCTAAGATTATGGTCTAATAGATTGGCTTGGTGTATAGCATTGCACTTTCTGCAGGATTTTTCGCCTAAGATAATAAGTACAAATTATGGAATTTCTAAGATTGGCTTAGTAATATTGCTGTACTTTCCAATAATAATTTTTGTATTAATTTGTATTTGGATAATTAATAAAAGATATTTGGAGTTAAGGAAAAAGGAAACTGTCAAATAGTTTGTGTAAATAGATCTTTCTCGTAAATTGATTTTTTAATTTTTTCTTAGTCAAAGTAGGATTCCAATGTATCCTGCACTTGGCCGAAGCCTTTATGGATTCGGTTGAAGTAGCGATCATTGTAGCTTATTGCCTGAATGCCAATGAAAGTATCAAGCGACTGCTCGCTTGGAAACTCTGCTTTGGGCTTTGCCTTGCGTTTAACGACATTGTTAAAGGATTCAATCATGTTGGTGGAATAGATTGAGGGTCTGATCTGTTTGGGATAGTTGTAAAAGGCCAATAGATCAGGCTCAATGTCTTTTAGATTCCTAATGACATGATTGTATGCCTTGTTCCATTTGTCATAGAATGCATGAAGAGTTTGTACAGCGGCTGTCTTGTTAGGCTGCCTATGAATCTGCTTGAAATCGTTCATGATTGTCTCACGATCGTCAACACGCACTTTATTGCAAATATTGCGCATGACATGAACCAGGCAGCGTTGAAAATGTGCTTTGGGATAAGTCTTTGCCAGAGCTGTTTTCATGCCGACAACACCGTCAGACAAGAAAAGCTCGACTTGCTTCAAACCCCGCGATCTCATGTTTTGAAGCATTTCAGTCCAAACTTCGACGTTTTCGCTGGGTGCTATGCAGTAGTCGATTACTTCTTTATGGCCATTGGGCCTGATGCCGATGGCAATATAGACGGCTTCACGCTCAAACGTTTCTCGGCACAGCGGAAGATACGTTGCGTCAAGATAAACGCAAAAGAACCTGTCGCTAAGCTTGCGTTTGTGATAGGCTTCAACCTTTGGAATCATTTGCTTGGAAATATTTGATACCTGAGCCGGACTGTAATGGCTGCCGTACATCTTTTCAATCAGATCGGCTATTTCACTGGTAGTGACGCCTTTGGCATAAAGCTTGATAATCATGCTTTCCAGGACGTCCGAGTGCTGCTTGTAGTCAGGCAGAGTGTGCTGATGAAATTCACCGTTTCTGTCTCTGGGAACCTGAATTTCGATCTGGCCAAACTGCGTATCAACCTTGCGATAATAGATGCCGTTTCTAGAATTGCCAGAGTTCCATCCGCTTTTTGCATAAGGATCATAGCCTAAAAAGGTAGTCAATTCAGCTTCAAGCAATTGATTAACTGCAGTTTGAATTTCCTTGCGCAAAAAATCATTAACTTTGTCTTGATTGAATAGTGCTTGAGCCATATTTTTGGTAAAATCATTCATGAAGGAGTTCTTCTTTCTGTATGTTGTTTTTTTGTTCAATCCAATCATACGAGAAAGGAACTCCTTTTTCTAATGTTTTCAGAAATTAATTTAAGGAATCATTCATCCTTACACAAACTATTTTACAGTCCCTTTTTTGCACCTCACTCATTTTTGATTAATTTTTTATATGCTTTTTTGCTTCCACGCTCCAGATCCTTGTTAAACTTATATTCCTGCCAGTTGCTAATGAATAGCAGGTCAAGGTTGTAGTCTTCAGCTTGGTCAATAATTTCTTCTGGCATGCCTACTTGTTCGGCCTCCTTATAAATGCGTAATATATGGAAACCGGCTAATAATAGTCTATCTGTTCAAGCTAGACAAAGCTTTCCTGCAGGTATCGCCAGTTTTATGGTTAACTTGTTGAAGTCGATATTATCCTTCTCTTGTACCAAAGGCAAGATTAAAAGCCATTTGCTTATTCAAATATGAAATTGCTCAAGGGCTTGGCTGCAAATCTATTTGCCGCTGGGCCTTTTCGCGTTGAATGCGTTAGAATAGAAGCATTGATTGAAAAAAGCAAAAATATACATGGAGTGGATTTTTTGAAGAAACGGAAAGATAGCAAAAAGTTGTTGATTCTGCCAGCTGCCCTGCTGGCTTTGGGACTGGCCCAGCCAGTGCAGGCCGCCCGTCGCGCGCGCGTGCACCGCGTTGCTAAAAAGAAGGCAGTGCTTAGCAAGAAGCGCCTGCAGCTGCTGCAGGGAAAGACGGCCAAGCTGACCTTGAAAAACGGCCGGGGCAAGACCACTTGGACCAGTTCCAACAAGAAAGTCGCCAAAGTCACGTCAAAAGGCAAGGTCAAAGCCATCGCGGCAGGCACGGCCAAGATCGTTGCCAAAAACAGCAAGAAACGCTATACTTGCACGGTCAAGGTTACCGCGGCCAAGCGAGTGTTGACTTTAGCATCAAATGACGGTTCTGGCCGCCGGCACAAGCTGACCTTCGTCTTGGGCAAGAAGGTCACCCTGCCTGAGACCGGCTTTAGCCGGGAAGGCTACAAGTTCTTGAACTTCAATGCCGCTACTGATGGCAAGGGGCGAAGCTACCGCCTCGCGCGGGCCTATGCCTTTAAGAAAAATACGACCTTGTGGGCCCAGTACCACCAGCTGGTTGACTATACCGTCAACATTGACGCCAACCAGGGCTTTGGCCAAAACGCTGTCTTGCATGAGCAAGAAGGGCAAAGGGTCACCTTGCCAGATTCCGGCTTCAGCAAGCCGGGCTGCGTCCTGGATTCTTTTAACGACAAGGCTGATGGGACTGGGAAAAAATACCGGCTGGGCGAAAGCTATGCCTTAAAAAACGTCACCTTGTACGCCCAATACCGGAGAGAACCAATTTCTCCAGAGCCTGAGCGGGACCTGGGCTTGTGGGCGATCGATGCTTCCGGCAATTTTTACCCAAGCCAGAAGCAGCTGACCACGGTCAACTTTATTGCGGCTGACCAGGCCAAGTACGTGGGACTGGATGACTACTTTGACTACCAGATCATGGCTCTCAAGTTTACCAATGACCTCAACCCGCGCTATTTAGGCGTGCAAATGGGCTGGTCCACGCACGGCTTTATCCTTGATCCTGGCCACAAGTACTTGATCATGGTAAGAAAAAGCAATCAAGCGCCGTTTTCGCAAGCAGAAATTCCGGAAATCGCCAAGCTGGTTCGCTTGGAAAATGCCAACGCTAAGACCCAGAGCACTTCCGGCTTAGCCAAGGCTCCAGTCAGATTCATCGCCCACCGGGGCTACAGCACCAGGTATCCGGAAAACACGACCCTGGCCTTTGAAAAAGCGGGCGAGGAGGCTGGCGTTTGGGGGATTGAGACCGACGTGGCCAATACTGCCGACAACCAGCTGCTGATCCTGCACGACCAAAGCTTGGCGCGGACCACCAATATTCAGGCCGACGATCCTAACTACGGCAAGAGCATCAACGAGCTGACTTTTGACCAGGCAGAAAGCTACAAGATCAAAGGCGTCTTGCCCGGCATTGACCAGGATCATGTCTACGATAACCTCCATCTGCCGACCCTGCGCCAGTACTTGGACATCTGCAAGAAGTCTGGCAAGGAAGCCTTTTTGGAGCTGAAAAACGTCAATAACATGACGGCACTGAAAGAAGTCGTCAAGGAAATCAGCGAGGCGGGGATGCAGGAGCACACGACCCTGATTTCCTTCAATCTTGGGGAACTGGAAGAGGTCAGAAACGTGCTTCCAGGCGGTAAAGAAATCGCGCTGATGGCGATCTACAACCGCCAGCTGCAAGAGGACGACTACATCTACTTGTCCCATCTGCAGGCCGGGGCAGACCGCAACAAGGACACCACGAACGTTGACGAAATTCTTGCTGCCCGCAAGTATGGCGTGGACTACGGGATCTGGACGGTCAGCCATAATGATGCGGCCGTTGACGATTTGATCAAAAACGGAGCCGACAAGGTTACCTTAAACGATGCCAACTTGGTCAGCTCTATGAGCGCGGTCGTTGAAAATTAAGCAAAATCCTGCCTGCTTAGCTTATAATTAAGTCAGCAATGGAAGATAGCGTTGATTACTGATTAAAGGACAGGTGAGTCTCATGAACAAGAAATTGTTTCAATTCCTGATCGGGACCGCTTCTGCGGAAAAAGTCAAAGTCGGCAAGCGCAGCAAATTCAAGGTCGATCTTTCCCCCGGCCTCTTGCCGACGGCTTTGCTTGCCTATGCTGTCTACAAGTTCCTGACTAACGACGACTAGGCACAGGCAGACAGTTGAGTCGCAACAGACTCTAACGAATAAAAAGGCTTCTAGAAGTGAAAAACTTCTGGAAGCCTTTTTAGTATCTCAAATCACAGCAGAGAGTTGCTGAAGCTCAAAAGTTCCCAACTGGCGCGTTTTCCCACATTCGCTTGCCCAGACTCGTTTCTTTGGCTTAACGGCTCATCGAGGCTCATTCGCTTTTTCCAAGACGAACTTGTAGAAGCGCTCAGCAATCGGGGAGAAGTTGGCATCCTTGCGCCAGGTAAAGTAGAGGTGTTCTTCCAGCTTCGGGGTCAGCGGGACAAAGGTCAGTCCGCTGCCAGGGCTGGTGTCGACCAGGCGGTCAAAAGTCAGCATGATCCCCAGGCCCTCTCTGACAAAAATTGCCCCGTTGTAGGCCAGGCGAAAGCTCCCTTCCAGCTGCAGGCTGCCCATCTTTTCCTGGGCCCAGCGCGGCAGGTCGTGCTCCCAGGCTTCTTCAGAAGCAAACAAGGGCAAGCCGGCCAAGTCCTCGGCCCGGATGGCCTTTTGCTTGGCCAACGGGGAGTCGGTCCGCATGACCGCGCCCCAGGTGTCGGTTTCAGGTAGGGGCAAAGCGGCATACTTGTCGGGATTTGGCTGCTCGCAGACCACTCCAAAGTCCAGGACGCCCCGGTCCAGGCGCTCGTAGACCTGCCCGCGGTCGCCGCTGGTCACGTGGTAGTGGAGCTTGGGGTACTGCTGCTTAAACTGGCTGATCCAGGAGGCCAGCCAGCGGATCTGGTAGGATTCAGCCAGCCCCAGGTAGAGGTCGCCGCCAGTCACCTCATCCCAAGTGCGGAATTCATGCTCGATCTTGTCCGCCATCAGCAAGAGGTCTGCTGCCTGTTCTTTCAATAGCCGCCCCTGTTCAGTCAGTTCAATGCTGAAGCTGTGGCGGGTAAAGAGCTTTTGTCCCAGATCTGCTTCAAGCGCCTTCAGCTGGCGGGAAATGGTGGATTGGCTGACGTGCAGCTGGGCCGCGGCCCGGGTCATGTTCTCGGTTTTGGCGACGGCGTAGAAGTAGCGCAAGGCTTGAATTTCCATGATCGTTTGTCCTTTCTCTTGTTTTGCAAAAAGTGAATATCACGAAGCCGATTATAGGCATTAGCGTCTGGCCTGTCCAGCGTTTAGAATTAAGCTGCAGGCCAGGAAAAGTATAAATAATCCTGAAGAAAAGGCCTGCGGCTTGCATTTGCCGGCCATAGACTGATAATATTAATCAGCTCTAGAAGGAGGCAGCAATATGAAAAAGGACCAGAAATTCCGTCTGCCATTTCGCGGATTGTTCGCTTTTGTCGCCGTAGTTGCTTTGTTGATGATCGGCGGCATGATCGGCCAGCATCTGCCAAAGGCCAGCCATGAGACCGTGTCAGAAGCGGCTATTTCCAGCCGCCTGGCTGACATCGGCGAGCTGTCGACGGAAAAATATACCTACACTGGCTTATACAAATTGACCCAGGGCGAGATTCCCTTGATTACCCAGAAGGGCTTTTCCATGGTCTACACGGCCAACTTCAAGGCCGGGATCAAGGTCAAGGACGTGCAGGTCAAAGTTGACCAAAGCAAGGTGACGGTGACCCTGCCCGCGGCCAAGATCCTGAGCGCGGCCATTGATCCGTCATCGATCAAGTTCTATGACCAAAAAGCCGCCCTGTTCAATTGGAGTCAAAAGGAAGACGTGACCAAGGCCGAAAAGGCGGCTCTTAAGCGGGCACAAGCAGCGGCTATTAAGGCCGGCATCTTGACCAGCTCGGAAACCAGCGCCAAGAAGCTGGTCAAGCAGCTGCTCAAAGGCAAGCTCGGCGGCCGCCGGCTGGTTGTCCTTCAAGCATAGCGGCAAAGGCAGGCAAGTTTAAATCGCGGGATTGTCCCGCGATTTTTTGTTTTTCGCCGGCACTTATTTTTTACAAGAAGCTGGCAAAAGCATAAACTTAGTAATATAGACAGAATTGTTGCTGATAGAGAAGGAAAAAAGAAATGACGACCAAGTTTAATAACAAGTATTTTACAGGCGAAAGAATCCTTTTTGGCGCCAATAGCCTCGAGCTCAAGGACTGCGTGTTTGGCATGGGTGAATCTCCCCTTAAGGAATGCCGCGATCTGCAACTGACTGATTCCGTGTTTACCTATAAGTACCCCCTCTGGTACAGCGAAAACGTGCGCGTGGAGCGGACGACTTTTGAAACCATGGCCCGGTCAGGGATCTGGTACACCAACAAGATTACAGTAGCCAACTCTGCCCTCCAGGCCCCAAAGCTCTTCCGTCGCTGCCAGGGGGTGACTTTGGACCACGTCCACTTCGGGGATGCCGAGGAAACCATGTGGACCTGCAAGGACATCCGGATTGCTGACAGCCAGATCAATGGCAACTACTTTGGCAAAGATAGCGAGAATATCTACCTGGACCACGTTTCCATCATCGGCAACTATGCCTTTGACGGGGCCAAAAACATCGAAGCCCACCACTGCACTTTCGTGACCAAGGACAATTTTTGGAACTGCGAAAACGTCACGGTCTATGATTCGGTCCTGGATGGGGAATACCTGGCTTGGAACAGCAAAAACGTGACTTTGGTCAATTGCACCATCCGCTCTGACCAAGGCTTGAACTACATCGACCACTTGACCATGAGAAACTGCAAGCTGATCGATTCTGACCTGGTCTTTGAATATGTTTCCGGGCTGGACGCCGAATTGGCGGCGCCGGTGGTCAGCATCAAAAATCCCGTTTCCGGCCGGGTCAAGGTTCCGGAAATTGGCCAGCTGATCATGGATGAGGATAAAATTATTCCTGAACGGACCGTGATTGAGTGCGAAAAGATTGGCGAGCGGATCGCGGCATCCGACTTGAACCAAGCAGCAGTGCGTTGATTTTGCGCGGGAGGCAAAGATGAGCAAATACGATTTTACGACCATTCCGGTCAGAGAGCAGAATTCCATCAAGTGGGGCAACCTGCGGCCAGGAGAGCTGCCAATGTGGATTGCTGACATGGATTTCGCGACCGCCCCGGAGATAATCGAGGCCATGCAGCAAAAGCTGACGGTGGGAGCTTTTGGCTATGAAGACCTGCCGGATGAATATTTCAAGGCCGTGGCTGACTGGGAAGCAAAGCAGCATGGCGTCCGGCCGGATGAGGACTGGGAGATCTACGTCACCGGCGTCGTTCCGGCCATTTCCTCCATTGTCCGCCGGCTTGCCCACCTGGGCGACCAGGTCTTGGTGCAAGAGCCGGTCTACAATATTTTTTACAACTCGATTGAGAACAATGGCCGCCGCGTCCTTTCCAGTGACCTGGAATATGATCCCGGCCAGCGGCAGTACCGGGTTGACTGGGCGGATCTGGAGCGCAAGCTGGCTGATCCCTTGACCACGCTGATGATCTTCTGCAACCCCCACAACCCGATCGGCTATGTCTGGACTAAAGAAGAGGTAGAGAGAATCGCGGCGCTGTGTCACAAGCACCATGTCGTGCTCGTGTCCGACGAAATTCACGCCGACTTGGTCAGAGAGGGGCGGGACATGACTCCGGCCTTTGCGGTGACTGGGCCAGCCCGCTCCAGCGTCATCTCCCTGGTGTCGCCAAGCAAGACCTTCAACCTCGCGGCCTTGCACGCGGCAACGGCCATCATTCCTGATGAGAACCTGCGGGCGATCGTCAACCGCGGCTTCAACAGCGAAGAGCTAGCTGAGCCCAATCTCCTGGCGGTGCCGGCGACTATCGCGGCATATGAAAAAGGGGACGAGTGGCTGAAACAGCTGAAACGGCAGCTGCGGGAAAACTTCGCCTATGCTGAAGCTTTTATCAAGGACGAAATTCCTGCCGCCAAGGCCATCAATGGGACGGCCACCTACCTTTTGTGGGTTGACGTGTCCCAAGTAACGGAGGATGCCCGCAAGCTGGCTGCCTATCTGCGGGCAGCGACGGGCCTGATCCTTTCCCCTGGCAACATCTACCGGGGACAGGGGGCTTCCTTCATCCGGATCAACCTGGCCTGTCCGCTGGCTTCAGTCAAAGACGGGCTGGACCGGCTCAAGCGGGGGATTGCCACTTATCAAGAATAGAAAAAGCCATTGCTTTTTGGCTGAAGATCACATTTTCTTCACAGCCAGGGCAAAGGCTTTTTCTATTTGCCTGGCATAGTATAGTCAGGCAGTCTAGGCTTAATAATGCTAAAATAAAGTAATATAGAAAATGCAGCTATGCAGTGGACTTGCGGCCCATTAGTGAGAAAGGGGAAAAAGCAAAAATGAAAATCTTAATGGTTGAAGATGATGCCTCAGTGTCAGAAATGATGGACCTCTTCTTTAAGAAAGAGGGCTGGGAGGAAGACCCGGCTTATGACGGAGAAGCAGCGGTTGAAAAGTTCAAGGCCCACCCCCACGACTATGACCTTATTACCTTGGACTTGAACCTGCCGAAGAAGGACGGGATTCAAGTGGCCCGGGAAATCCGCCAGATCTCGCAAACCGTGCCGATTATCATGCTGACGGCTCGAGATTCGGAATCTGACCAGGTTCTGGGCCTGGGCATCGGGGCTGACGACTACGTTACCAAGCCATTCAGCCCCTTAGCCTTGATCGCCAGAATCAAGGCCTTGCACCGGCGGGTCATGCTGGATGGGACCAGCAGCCAGGAAGAGAGCAAGAGCGACTATGATCTGGTCACGACCCACATCAAGATTTCCAAGAGCCGGCGCGAGGTTACCTTTGATGACAAGCCAGTCACCGGCTTGACGCCAAAGGAATTTGACCTCCTGTACACCATGGCGCAAAAGCCCAAGCAAGTCTTTTCCAGAGAGCAGCTTTTGGAGCAGGTTTGGGGCTATGAATACTTTGGCGAAGAAAGAACGGTTGACGCCCACATCAAGAAGCTGCGCCAGAAGCTGGAAAAGATGGGGCCGCAGATCATCCAGACGGTCTGGGGCGTGGGCTACAAGTTTGACGACTCTCAGGTTAAGCAATGAAGCTGATTTATCAACATATTCTGAGTTTTTTGGTCATTATTTTGACCTCAGCGCTGATTATTGGCTTTTCGGCCATTAACTATGAAAAAAGCCAGGCCTATCAAAACAATTTTGCCCGCTTGGAAGAGTACGCGGCCAATCTGTCCCGCCTGCAGTGGGGGGACGTGAAGACGTCGAGCGGCAGCTCTGCCAAAGGCAAGCCCAAGTTTGAGCTGCCGATCGGGAGCGAGGACAGCCAAAGCCAGCTCAATCCCTTCTTCTTGCAGAAGCTGACCTTCGTCATGAGCGATGAAGGGGTCAAGATCTTTATGATGGACAAGGACTTCTCCACTACCTACCCAGTGGGTGGCTACCAGCTGCTCAAGCCAGCGGCGCAAAAGCTGCTCAAGTCCGGCCAGGTCGTCCGGATCAAGAATGACCACGGGACTGACCAGCAGTCGCTCAATCCGAAGCTGCAGGGGCGGGCCAAGCTGAAAAGCAGCCAGAAACAGAGCAGCAGCGGGAGAAAGCATCTTTTTGCCACTGCCAGCTACACCTGGGTGATCATGCCGCAGTTCGTCAAGACTGCCACTGGCTCCAAGGAGTTCGTCGGGGCCATTATGGTTGGCTCCCAGGTCAAAGACGTCATGCAACCGGTGGACATGGCCAAGGCCAATTTAGGCCGGGCTTTGGTCATCACCTTCGTGGTCAGCTTGATTCTGAGCTTCATTTTGGCCTACTACCAGACCGGCCGGATCAAGCGGTTGTCCGTTGCCGCCCGGCAGGTTGCTTCGGGTGACTTGACCGTGCAAGTGCCGCACCGGAGCTCGGATGAGATTGACGAATTGGCCGAAAACTTCGATGAGATGGTGGTCTCCTTGAAGAAGTCCAATGAAGAGATCAAGGCGCAAGAGAAACGGCGGGACCAGTTCATGCAAGACGTGGCCCATGAGATGCGGACGCCGCTGACGACGATCAATGGGCTTTTGGAAGGGCTGGCGTATGATGCCATTCCCGAAGAATCCATCCCCCAGTCCATTTCCCTGATGCAGCGGGAAACCAAGCGCTTGATCCGCTTGGTCAACAAGAACCTGGACTATGAAAGAATCCGGACGGGCAAGAGCCAGCTGACCAAAAGCAAGTTCAACGCCAGCGTCATCTTGGGCGACTTGAAGCAGCAGCTGCTCCAGAATGCCCAAAAGAATGGCGACGTGCTGGAAGTTGACGCGCCGGATGAGATCATGACTTATGCTGACCAGGACCGCTTCAAGCAGATCATGGTCAACTTGGCCCAAAACGCCATTCAGTTTACGAAGAATGGCAAGATCGTGATCAAGGGCTGGCGGGTACCGCATGGTTCCCGCTTCAGCGTCGCGGACAACGGGATTGGGATGAGTCCTGACCAGACCAAGTACATTTTTGAGCGCTTCTACAAGGCCGACCCAGCCCGGGCCCGCTATGGCGGCACCGGTGAATCAGGCCTGGGCCTGTCGATCGTCTTGTCCCTGATCCGCCAGCATGGCGGGGAGATCAAGGTTGATTCTGAGCTTGACAAGGGATCGACCTTCACGATAACCTTGTACGACCAAGGCTTTGAGAAAAAGTATTCAGACGACAATTAAGGAGTCTGGGAAAAAATAAGTTAAGACAGCAAGGCCTTAGGACGCTCATCTAATTTAGATGAGCGTTTTTTGGATTTGGACAATTGAATGTGGGAAAACCACGGCAGTAGGGAACTTTTGAGCTTCAGCAGCTCTCTGCTGTGATTTGAGATAGATAAAAAAGGCTTCCAGAAGTTTTATCACTTCTAGAAGCCTTTTTTATTTGCTAGGGTCTTTTTCCCAGACGCCTTATTTGTTGCTGGAGCTGGCTGAACTCTGGCTGCTTGAACTGGAGCTGGAACTAGAACTTGTGCTGGATTGGGAATTCAAGACCGCGTCTGGAACTTGGGTGATCTCGCTTTCCCGCTTGCGCAGTTCCGCGGCATCCGTCTTATACAGACTGGTCGTCGACTTGCCCTTCTGGCTGATCAGGGCCGTTGAGCTGCTGCCCAGGTCATTGATCAACTGCATCATCCGCTGGTAGTTGTCCGTATAGTCGTACGTAGTTGGCAGGACTGGGGAGAAGCCGGCCGGGGTGTAGTAGCGGAGCAGGTTCTTGTTGTTCAGGGTATCGGAAGCGCCCAGAGACATCTTGCCATAAGCGGCCAGCAAGGCAATTTCCTTCTTCTGCTGGTCGCTGAACTCGGTCAGCTGCTTGCCGCTCTTGCTGTCATAGACGTCGCCCTTGATCCCTTTGCCGCCGATGATCGTGTACTTCGGCGTGATGATCGTGCCGTTTCTGAAGACGACGATCTGCTTGTGCTGCTTGGACAGGATATCCGTGCCAAATTGAACGTAGCCCTTGGTGGAGACGCCCAAAAGGTGGAGCAGGGTCGGCAGGACGTCGATCTCGCCGGCATACTCGCTTTTGATTCCGCCCTTGAGATTGGAAGCATGGAGCATGAAGGGCACCTTCTGCATCTGGGCGGTGTTGCAGCTTGACCAGTCATTCGGGTCAGCCCCGATGACCGGCGCCAGCGTGGTGTATTCTTCGTTGCTCAAGCCGTAGTGGTCGCCGTAGATCATGATCAATGACTTGTCGTAGAGTCCGGTCTTTTTCAAGTAGGCAAAAAATTCCTTCAAAGCCTGGTCCAGATAATGGGCGGTCATAAAGTAATTGTTGATCGTCGCGTCGCTGGTGTTGGTCGTCTTGAAGCTCTTGTCCTGGTCCTGGCTGTCCAAGTCAAAGGGCGTGTGGTTGGTGACCGTGATGAACTTGGCATAGAAGGGCTGCTGCATCCGTTCCAGGTACTTGACGCTTTCGGCAAAAAGCAGCTTGTCCTTGAGTCCGTAGCCAGAGCTGTCGCCTGTTTGCTGGCTGAAGTAGCTCTGGTCAAAAAAGTAGTTGTAGCCCATGCTCTTGTAGACGTCGTTCCGGTTCCAGAAGCTGCCCACGTTGCCGTGGAAGACGGCGGACGTGTAGCCGCCAGCCTGGCTCAGGATTTGCGGGGCCGCTTGGAAGGTATTGGTTGAGCCCAGCGAGGTGAAGAGGGAGCCGTCGGAAATCCCATAAGTGCTGGTCTCCAGCATGTTTTCCGCGTCGCTAGTCCGCCCCAGGCCGACCTGGTGGTAGAAGTTGGCGTAGGCCAGGGTGTGCTTGTCCCGATAAAGCGAGTTCAGGAAGGGGGTGACCTCCTTGCCGTTGACCTTTAGGCCAATCAGGAACTGCTGGAAGCTTTCCAGGTGGATGATGATCACGTTTTTGCCCTTTTCAGCGCCAAAGTACTTGGGGTTGGGCTTGGCGTAGTTCTTGCTGGTAAAGTCCAGGATCTTGTTCAGTTCCGTAGCGCTGGCGTTCTTGGTGACCGTGGCGCTGGATTCGTTCTTGATGGCGTCATAGACCGTAAAAGAGTCAATCCCCAGGTACTTGACCACGTAGGTCCGGTCAAAAGTATTCTTTAAAAGCCGCGGCCGGTTGCATTCGGCGATCATCATGTTCAAAAAAAGCATGAAAAAGCCAAACGAGGTGACCGCGAAAGAACTTGAGAAGCCATATGACTTCTGGTCGATCTTGATCACCTTGCAGACCAGCAGGAAGATGATGACGATCAGGTCAAGCCAGATCAAAAGGTCGCTGGCCTGCAGCAGGGCCGCCGAGCTCTTGCCAAGGCCCTGTGAGACCTTGCTGATGTTGGTCATGGTCTTGATCGTGATAAAGTCCGTGAATTGCCGGTAATAGAGGACGTTGGCAAACAAAAGGGCCGTGTTCGCCGCGTCAATGGCCAGCATGGCAATATAGGAGACCAGAGGCTTGGTAAAGTAAAAGCCGAGACTGATCAAAATGATGCTGGCCCCCAAAGGACTGAGCCACATAATGATGTGCTGGAGCGGATTCGCGATGCCCAAATTAAAGTCGGCATAGGCGACAAAAAGGTACTTGAGCCAGTAGCAGCAGACCAGCAGGGCCAAAAAGCCCGTTCGGGTCTGCACCGCCCGAAAGATGTTGCGCTTTTTCAAAATATTTGTTCTCCTTTTATCCTTCTTAATTTTAAAGGTTGCGGCAAAATTAGACAAACTTTTCCTGAGAGTTAGGACTTTCTTTAAATTTTTGTCCCCGTAAAACTTGTATAATTGAGGAAAACAATAGAGATGGGACCACAATCATGCTATTTTTAGGATCACTTTACAATTTTCTAGCCAGCCAGTACGCGACCAGGATCAACCACTTTCCTTTGGTCAAGCTGACCTTTCAGGGCCTGGACAAGACCCTGTTCTATTTCTTGATCTTTGCCATCCTCCGCTTGATCTGGCTGCTGGCCATTAGAAGGCGGCGGACGGTCAAATCCGAATTCGGCTTGTGGGTCTTCGTCTTTTACTTCCTCCTGGTCTTGATGCTGACGACTTTCCGCTCCTCTTACTTTCCTTGGGAGCTCGATTTCCACTGGCACCGGTCCCCGGCCAATATCAACCTGGTCTTTATGAAGAATACCTGGAAACTGATCTATGCCCAAAGCAAGGTCGACTTTTACTACAACTCCTTTGGCAACGTCCTGGCCTTTGTCCCATTTGGCGCCTTAATGCCCAATGTTCTCAGGAAAAAGCACTGCCTCTGGCAGGTCTTCTTCTTAGGCGTCTGCTCATCAGTCATGATTGAGTTCTTGCAATTTTTGCTGATAACTGGAGTTTCAGACGTTGATGATGTTTTTTTTAATGCATGCGGTGTACTATTGGGGTATGGGCTCTATGCATTGCTGGTTTTGTTAAATTCAGGCAAAAAAAGCGATAAGCACTAGCAATGAAAGGGCAACAATGATATTATTATCTTGTGAATGATTTATTTAACATTTTCTAGTAAGGAAGCTGAAACATGAATAGTGTAGTTAGTTTTGACAGCAGTAAATTGACTCCTTTCGTTCACGAAAACGAACTTAAGGAAATGCAAGCAATGGTTGACGCCGCAGATAAGGAATTGCGTGAAGGCACTGGTGCCGGCAACGACTTCCGTGGCTGGCTCAACCTGCCAGTAGACTATGACAAGGACGAATTCGCCCGCATCAAGAAGGCCGCTAAGAAGATCCAAAGCGACTCAGACGTCTTGATCGGGATCGGGATTGGTGGCTCATACTTGGGTGCCCAAGCTTCTATCGAATTCTTGAACTCATCATTCTACATGGCTGAAAAGAGCGACTATCCAAAGGTTGTCTTTTGCGGCAACAGCCTGTCAGGCACTTACCTGTCAGACTTGATCAACTGGCTGGGCGACAAGGACTTCTCCTTGAACATCATCTCCAAGTCAGGTACCACTACTGAACCATCAGTTGCCTTCCGCGTCTTGAAGGCCAAGCTGATCGAAAAGTACGGCAAGGAAGAAGCCGCAAAGCGGATCTACGCAACTACTGACCGCAAGAAGGGTGCCTTGAAGACTGAAGCCGACGCTGAAGGCTATGAAGAATTCGTAGTTCCAGATGACGTTGGTGGCCGCTTCAGCGTCTTGTCAGCCGTTGGCTTGCTCCCAATTGCCGTTTCCGGCGCCAACATCGACGAATTGATGCAAGGTGCTGCTGACGCCCGGGCCGCTTACACTGACACTGACGTAAGCAAGGATTCTCCTTACCAATACGCTGCTTTGAGAAACATCCTTTACCGCAAGGGCTTCACCACTGAATTGCTTGAAAACTACGAACCAACCATCAGAATGTTTGGCGAATGGTGGAAGCAATTGATGGGTGAATCAGAAGGCAAGGACCAGAAGGGGATCTACCCATCAAGCGCCAACTTCACCACTGACCTGCACTCACTGGGCCAATACATCCAAGAAGGCCGCCGCAACTTGATGGAAACCGTTGTCCGCGTGGCTGGCCCACGGGCTGACGTTGCTATCCCAGGCGACAAGGAAAACCTTGACCAATTGAACTTCCTGGAAGGCAAGACCATGAACTACGTCAACGACCGCGCCTACGAAGGCGTTGTCCTGGCCCACACCGACGGCGGCGTGCCAGTTATGACGGTCAACATTGCTGACCAAAGCGAACATACTTTGGGCTACCTGATCTACTGGTTCGAACTGTCAGTAGCCATCTCAGGCTACCTGAACGGGATCAACCCATTCAACCAGCCAGGCGTTGAAGCTTACAAGCGCAACATGTTTGGTCTGCTTAACAAGCCAGGCTACGAAGACCTGCACGACGAACTGACCAGCCGTCTGTAATCCTGGCCGCGAAAGAGCGAAGGCATTTGCCTTCGCTCTTTTTGCATGGTTCTAAATTTTGCTTATGCATGACGGGAATTTTAGGGAGAAATTTTTAGCAAAAAGTGTAACGGCTGTCATTTTCGCCATTATTCAGGTCGTGCAAAAAATTGAAACGCTTAATTTCTTTTTGACCGCCTTTTGATTTTTTTATGTGGATTGCTTTAATTATAAATCCAGCTACAATTGAACTTGTGAGGTGGGGTTGGATTTATTGAGGAACAACTGCACTAAGCGCTATCTAAAAACTAAAACTAATTTACGATTGGCTGCAGCGATCAGCCAGGCAAAGCAGCATCCCTTGGTGAGAGGGGGATGCTGCTTTTGTTTTGCAACAAATTCCGGATTTGGTCCTTTTTTGCGTTTGACATGATAAAAGAATGAGGACTAGTGCTAAAATTTAAAGTGACGAGAATGTATGCGCTAACATTAAGCGCGGTACTTATGCAACGTATAGGGGGGATTAAAATGTCATCGAGAAGATTTGCCTTGACTGGGGTTGCCTTGGCCGCTTTGGCCTTAAGCGCCTGCAGCCAAAAGCAGAGCACCAAGAATGAACAGGACCTGAACTGGTCGGTTGGCGGGGAAATTACCACGATGGATCCGTCCAAGGCCACGGACGTGGTCAGCTTCACGCAGATGATCAACTCCATGGAGGGGCTCTACCGCAACGTCAAGCAGGGGCAAGAGCCAGGACTGGCCACCAGCGCCAAGGTTTCCAAGGATGGCTTGACCTACGTCTTCAAGCTTCGCAAGTCCAAGTGGAATGACGGCACTCCAGTGACTGCCAAGGACTTCGTCTACTCCTGGCGGCGGACGGTCAATCCCAAGACCGAGGCTGAGTATGCCTACCTGTTTTCCGGGATCAAGAATGCCGATGCCATTCAAAACGGCAAAAAGCCGGTTTCCAGCCTCGGGATCAAGGCTGTGGGCAAATACCAGCTGGTAGTCACTTTGGAGAAGCGGATGGCCTATTTTAAGGATCTGATGGCCTTTCCGGTCTTCTTCCCGCAAGAGGAGCGAGCCGTCAGGAAATACGGCGACAAGTACGGGACGGCCTCCAAGTACATGGCCTACAACGGGCCTTTCCTGCAAAAAGGCTGGAGCGGGAGCAACCTGTCCTGGAAGCTGGTCAAGAACCCGGACTACTGGGACAAGGACCAGGTCAAGCTGGACCAGATCAGCTTCACGGTCAACAAGACGGCATCGACCGCCTACAACCTCTATGAGTCAAAGAAGATCGATGCTTTAGGCCTGGACTCCAACTTGACCAAGCAGTTTAAGGACAAGAGCGGCTATTACAGCCTGGCCAACGGCGGGACCTACTACTTGGAGCTGAACGAAAAGAATCCTAACCTGGCCAGCAGCAATATCCGCAAGGCCATCTCCCTGGCTATCAACCGGGAGGACCTGGTCAGGATCCTGGGCGGGAACAACCAGGCAGCCAGCACGTATACGGCCAAGGGGCTGACGAGCGTCAAGGGGCAGGACTATACCAGCTTGATCTCAACGTCAGCCAAGAAGCTGTACAAGTACCAGCCAAGCTTGGCCAAGGAATACTGGCAAAAAGGCTTAAGCGAACTGGGCAAGAGCGGGATGACCCTGAACCTGCTGACCAGCGACAGCGACAGTGCCAAGAAGACCGGGGAGGCGCTGCAGAGCATGCTGGAGACCAAATTGCCCGGCTTGAAAATAACCGTGACCAGCGTGCCGTTCAAGACCCGGCTGGCCCGGCGGGAATCCGGCAAGTTCCAGCTCTGCGGGTCAGATTGGATTGCCGACTTCGGCGACCCGATTTCCTTCCTGGAACTGCTGACCAGCAGCAACGCCTCCAACTACGGCTCCTGGAAGAACAGCCGCTATGACCAGCTGATCGCGGCCTCCAAGGACACGAATGACCAAGCCGCCCGCATGAAGGACATGAGCGAGGCCGAAAGCATCCTGCTCAGCGATGCCGGGGTCGTTCCGATCTACTATGAAGACGATGCCTGGCTGATCCGGCCAAGCGTCAAGGGCTGGGTCTGCAACCGCAGCGAATGGAACTTCAAGAAGGCCTATGTCAGCAAGTAGAGCGAAAAAATAACAAGCAGCAAAAAAGCCAAGCTTCGAGGAAGCTTGGCTTTTCTGATTATTGCGATGTCCGGGCTCGAACCGGAACATTATGGATTCAGAGTCCACTGCCTTACCGATTTGGCTACATCGCAGTAAATCACCCGTACGAGAATTGAACTCATGACTCCACCTTGAGAGGGTAGCGTCTTAACCACTTGACCAACGGGCGAGTCATAACCGACATGTTTTATTGTGCGCTTCTTTGACTTATTTGTCAATTTTTTTCCAAACTTTTTCCAAAAAAATTCTGCTTACTCTATAATAACCTGTAGATTGTTATTGAGAAGGGTGGTTTCATGATCAATTTTCCTAAGACCCAAAACCTGATCGAGTCCCTGGTATCGGAAAGAATCGTGCCTGGCGTCAACTATGCCTTTATGAAGGGCGACCAGGTCTTTGCCTCAACTGTAGGCTTTGCCGCGCTCTATCCCCAAAAGACCCAGCTGAGTCCCTTTGCCGTCTATGACCTGGCTTCCTGCACCAAGGTCCTGGCTACGGGGGCGGTCCTTTTAAAGCTGTATGAAGAGGGGCGGGTCAGTTTTGACGACCGCCTGACCAAGTACGTCCCGGAATTTGGCGACGATCGGGTCCGCCTTTGGCACCTGCTGACCCATACCTCGGGGATCAGGGGCTGGATTCCCAACCGCTCCAGCCTGAGCGGGGAGGATCTGCTGAAGGCGATCGTGGGTTTGCCGGTGACGGATGAGTTTGAACGCGTCGTCCGCTATGCTGACACCAATTTCGTCTTGCTGGGCCTGGTCGTTGAGCGAATTTTGGGCCAGCCGGTGCAAACGGCCGCGGCGGACATGATCTTTCGTCCAGCCGGCTTGACTGAGACCACTTTTCACCCTGACCGACAGGAGTGCGTGCCTACGGAACTGGTCAACGGAACGGTTCTGCAGGGGATCGTGCATGACCCCAAGGCCCGCCAGCTAGGAGCGCGCTGCGGGTCGGCCGGCCTGTTTTCAACGGTCAAGGACCTGGTCTTGATGGGCCAGGCCTATACAGGCGTGAATCCAAGCCTGCTTCCGCTCAGCCAGGACGCGATTGCCCAGCTCTATGCCGTGCGCACGCCTAATGGCCTGCAGCCGCGTGCCTGGGGCTGGAACCTGGTCTTTGATCCCCAGGACAAGTACCCGCTCATCTACCACACCGGCTTTACCGGCACTTTGATCATGTACGATCGCGTCAAGCAGTCCGGCTTGGTCATGCTGACCAACCGGGTCCACCCCAGCCGGCACAACCAAATCTTTTTGACCATGCGCAGCCGGATCATCAACAGCTTTTTGGCGGAAAACAAGTAGAAAGACGAGGACCAAGCGATGAAAAAACTGACCACCAAGGAAAAATTGGGCGCCTGCGGCGTTCTGTACGCCGGGATCTTGATCCTGCTCGGGCAGATGAACAGCCGCCTGATGCCCCTGTTTCTGTTGACCCTGTTTGCTTCCCTGGGCGTGGCGGCCTTAGAGGGGCTCTTGTGGCTCGCTACGGCCATGCGCGGCCAGGCCAACGCTACTTTCAAGGCGGTGACGATTGCCGCCTTGCTCCTGGCCTTGATCAACCTGATCGCCGTGGCCACGACCGCGATCTGATAATGCGACAGTGGAGTACTTTTGAGATACATAAAAAGACTTCCAGAAGTTATTTCGCTTCTAGAAGCCTTTTTATTCGTTAGAATTTTTCCAGACTCTTGTTTGCTTTAGTTGATCCGCCGCTTAAGCACGCCCTTGTCGGCAAAGACTTGGCGCAGGTGCAGCATGGCGGTGTAGGTCGACAGGATGTAGATCTTGTCGTTTGGCGCCTGCTTGAAGGCAGTGAGGAGCTGGTCAAAGTCCGGCTCCGTGATCATCTTGTCCGGGTCAAGCCCGGCAACTTCCAGACGCAAGTGCATGTCCTTATGGCGCTCGCCGCCGACGATGATCTGGTCGATCTGCTCCTTGTTCAGGCTTTCGAAGTTTCCGTCCCAGATCCAGCTGGTGTCGATCCCGTCAGCGTGGTGGGCGTTGAGGAGGGCGGCTAGGGTGTAGTGGTCCTGCTCCGTGTTCAGGAGGCTCAAAACCTCGTTTAAGCCGACTGGGTTCTTGACCAGGATGATCTCAATCTGTTTGCCCGCGTAATTGATCAGTTCCTGACGGCCGAAAATCCGCTTGTTCTTGGCAAAAGCATCCGCGATCTCGCTCGCGGAAACGCCAAATTCGCTGGCCGTCGCGAAAGCGGCCAAAGCATTGTAGATATTGTAGGTCCCGCCGATATTGACGGAGAATTCCTGCCCTTCGATGGTGAAGCGGATCCGGCTGGGGGTCTGCTCGCTGATCTTTTCCAGCTTGTAGGCCAGCTTTGGCCGCTCGTAGCCGCAGCTTGGGCAGAAGAAGTCGCCCAGGTTGGCGTAGGAGATGCAGTGGTAGTGCAGGATGTGGTTGCACTTGGGGCACAGGACGCCGTCGGTGTTGACCGCGGCCTTCAGGTCGTTTTGCGGCTTGTCCTGGCTGGTCTCAAAGCCAAAGAAGACTTTGGGGTTTGGCAGGTCAACGGAAGAGAAGATGCTGGCATCCCCGTTGGCGATGATCTTGGCGTCAGGAGCCAGCTTGATCCCGTCGACGATCTTTTCATAGGTCGTGTAGATTTCGCCGTAGCGGTCCATCTGGTCGCGGAAAATGTTGGTCAAGACGAAAGCAGCTGGGTGGACCAGCTGGGTAACGCGCTTGACGTTGGCTTCATCGACTTCCAGAACGGCCAGCTTGCGGCTGCCTTTCTTGCTCTTGTGGGCCAAAAAGGCGGTCACGATCCCCTGGGCCATGTTGGAGCCGGAAGGGTTGGTCAGGATGTCGCCGTACTTTTCCCGCAAAGTCTGGGTAATCAAAGCCGTGGTCATGGTCTTGCCGTTGGTCCCGGTGACGATGATCGTTTCATAGTCCCGGCCAAGCTGCTGCAGGACATCGGGGTCGATCTGCATGGCAAGCTTGCCTGGGAAGCTGGTCCCGCCCTTTAAAACGTTGTGAAGGAACCAGTATGAGGAGCGGCCGGCCAAGGTCGCGATATTGGATTTAATAGTCATTATTAATCTTCCTTGTTCTTGTTTTTCTTCAAACTTATCAACAATCTTACCATAATAACCGAAATTAGTTAGTGGAATGCCTGCAATCTTAAGAAAAATACTCTATACTTATTTGAGTGAAAAAATTTTAAGGTGGAGATTATGGCACAGTTCTTTTTCGAATACGGCGCGATGGGCAGCGGCAAAACGATTGAAATTTTGAAAGTCGCCCACAACTATGAAATCCAAGGCCGGAAGGTCATGCTGATGACTTCGGCCGTGGACACCCGCTCAGGCCAGGGGGTCGTTGCCTCCCGGATCGGGCTCAGCCGCGAGGCGAGAGTCATCGAAGACGACATGAACCTGTTTGACTATATCAAGAGGCTTAACCAAGAGGACATGGACAAAGACGGGCAGCCTTTGGCTGCCGTCCTGATCGATGAGGCCCAGTTCTTGAAGAAGCATCAGGTCATTGAATGCGCGCGGATCGTCGACGAGCTCCATATCCCGGTTATGGCCTTTGGGCTCAAGAATGACTTTCAGAATCATCTTTTTGAAGGCAGCGAGTATCTTTTGCTCTATGCTGATAAAATAGAAGAGATGAAGACGATCTGCCATTTTTGCGGGCACAAGGCGATCATGGCCTTGCGCTACAAGGATGGCCAGCCTATCTATGAGGGCGAGCAGGTGCAAATAGGGGGCGACGAGGCATACTACCCGGTCTGCCGCTTCCACTATTTCCACCCGGATCAAAAGCGCGATTAGTTTTTTGATTTAGCAGAAGTTAGTTAACGATTTGGAAAGAAGGACAAAATGGACAAAGTAATGGACCAATTGGAGAGCTTGGAAGCCCGCTATGAAGAAGTGCAGGAAATGATGGCGGATCCTGAGGTCATCAGCGACACCAAGCGCTACATGGAAATTACCAAGGAAGAAGCCGACATGCGGGAAGTCATCCAAAAGTACCGCAAGTACAAGGCTGACCAAGAAGAAATTGCCGGCAACAAGGAAATCATTGCTGACGGCTCAGACGCTGAGCTGGTGGAAATGGCCAAGATGGAAAACGCTGAGCTGGAAGCTGAAGTGGTCAAGCTGGAAGATGAAATCAAGATCTTGATGCTGCCAAAGGATCCCAACGACGACAAGGACATCATCATGGAAATCCGTGGGGCCGCTGGGGGCGATGAAGCCTCATTGTTTGCCGGCGACCTTTTGCGCATGTACGAAAAGTATGCCGAAAAGCAAGGCTGGAACGTTTCCGTGGTCGACTCGGAACAGACTGAAGTCGGCGGCTACAAGCGCGTGGCCATCATGATCACGGGCGACAAGGTCTACTCCAAGCTGAAGTATGAAAACGGGGCCCACCGGGTGCAGCGGATTCCAGTAACCGAATCAGCTGGCCGGGTGCACACCTCGACGGCGACGGTAGCCGTCATGCCTGAATACGAGCAGGTTGACCTGGAGCTGGATCCAAAGGACATCAGAGTCGACGTCTACCGTTCATCCGGTGCTGGTGGCCAGCACATCAACAAGACTTCCAGCGCGGTCCGGATGACCCACTTGCCAACCGGGATCGTAGTTGCCATGCAGGACCAGCGGTCCCAGCAGCAGAACCGGGCCAAGGCCATGGAAATCCTGAAGTCCCGCGTCTACGACTTCTATGAAAGCCAGAACCGGGACAAGTATGACGAAAAGCGCAAGAGCGCCGTGGGGACGGGTGACCGGTCTGAAAGAATCAGAACCTACAACTATCCGCAAAACCGGGTAACTGACCACCGGATCGGCTTGACCATCAACAAGCTGGACCGGGTCATGGACGGGGACTTGGACGAAATTATCGACGCTTTGACGGTTTACTACCAAACCAAGCAATTAGAGGAGTTGGCTGACAATGCCTAAGACTTTGAAGGACATGCGGATCAAGGCCAGCGAAATGGCTGAGAACGCGCGTCAAGACGATATCGACTACGTACTGGCCGAAAGACTGGGCCTGACCCCCAGCCAGTATGAGCTCAAGCAGGATCTGGAATTGACCGATGACCAGGTCAAGCAGGTCAACAAGGACGTCAAGAAGCTGGCCAAGGGGATTTCACCCCAGTATATTCTGGGCTATGCCTGGTTTTTGGGCTACAAGCTGAAGGTGGCCCGCGGGGTCTTGATTCCCCGCTTTGAGACCGAGGAACTGGTTGAATGGGCCTTGGAGCACCTGCAAGATAATGACGTGGTCTTGGACCTAGGAACGGGCTCAGGCAATATTACCGTTGCCTTGGCCAAGGAAGCTGAGAAAAAGGGCTTGACCGGCCTGAAGTATTACGCCAGCGACATTGCTGACGCGCCTTTGCTGATCAGCGAGGAAAATTTCCTGACTTACGGCGTCGACGTGACGACCCGCAAGGCCAACGTCCTGCTTGGCTTAGGGAAGTTTGACCTGATCATTTCCAACCCGCCGTACATCAAGCCAAGCGAAAAAAACGTGATGGATCAAAGCGTTCTGGACAATGAACCTAAAGAAGCCCTCTTTGGCGGGAAGGACGGCTTGGAATTCTACCGGAAGTTCGCCAAGCAGGTGCGCGATCACCTGAATTCAGGCGGCCGCTTCTTCCTGGAATTCGGCTTCAGCGAGGAAGATGAATTAAAGGCCTTGTTTGCCAAAGAATTGCCTGATTTCAAGATCGAGTTCCGCAAGGATATGGCGGGCAAGCCCCGGATGGTTTATGGAGAATGGCAAAAATAATGGAAACGAAGATTTTTAACAAGGATCAGCTGGATGAGGCGGCCAAGCTCTTGAGTCAAGGGCAGCTGGTGGCTTTTCCAACTGAAACCGTCTATGGCCTGGGAGCCTTGGCCACAAGAGAAGACTCCGTCAAGAAGGTTTACGCGGCCAAGGGACGCCCAAGCGACAATCCCCTGATCGTGACTGTGGCTGATGAAGAAATGATGCGGCCATACGCCAAGGAAGTCCCAGAGCGGGCAGAAAAGCTGATCAAGCGCTTTTGGCCAGGCCCGTTGACGATCCTGCTCTTTGTCAAGGAGGGGACCCTGCCTGAAGCCGTGACTGGCGGCTTGAAGACGGTGGCCTTCCGCTGCCCGGACGACCAATTGACCCATGACCTGATTGCCAAGCTGGGCAAGCCGATCGTGGGCCCGTCAGCCAATACTTCCACCAAGCCAAGTCCAACCACCGCCCAGCACGTCTACCACGACCTGAAGGGCAAGATTGCCGGGATCGTTGACGGCGGGGAGACTGAGGTTGGCCTTGAATCCACGATCGTTGACCTGTCCGTTGAGCCGGCCGTCGTCTTGCGGCCAGGCAAGATCACGCCGGAAGAAATCAGCGAGGTCTTGGGCGAAGACGTCCGCGTCAACACCGGCAAGGTGGGCGACAAGGACGTGCCAAAGGCTCCAGGGATGAAGTACCGTCACTACGCGCCAGCCGCGCAGGTTTACGTGGTTGATGACCCGGAAAGCTTTAAGACGCTCAAGCTGGATGAAAGCTGCGGGGTAATGGCCCTGGGCCGGATCTTAGACACGCTTGACCTGCCGCTGGCCAACAAGTTCGACTTGGGCCGGGACTTGGTTGATG
Organism: Lactobacillus porci; assembly: GCF_009695985.1. NCBI lineage: Bacteria > Bacillati > Bacillota > Bacilli > Lactobacillales > Lactobacillaceae > Lactobacillus > Lactobacillus porci. The sequence continues at coordinate 95,552 of NZ_VUMX01000002.1, read as the reverse complement.
CTGACCACAACCTGTTTGGGGGCTTGCGCTATTTCGATGATATGGACCAAATCAAGAAGATTTACGTGCAAGGGTTCACGGAAGGCGAAGAGAGCCTGGCATATATGAACCGCTTGAACAAGGCAGCTGGTGGTCACCACCTGTAAGAAATTAGCATACTGGCTGATTATTTAATAATTAAAACTAAGCGACAAAGACGCCGATTTGTCTGATTGACTTGCCCAAAGACCGTGGATTGGTCAAGGCGCGGAAATTAGCGAAAAGCGTGAACAGAAAGGGTTTGAACTCTTTCTGTTTTTTTTTATAATATTGATGACATGGTATTTTTTGAATGGAGGATTTTTAATGGGAAAACTTACTGTGTTAAACCATCCATTGATCCAGCACAAGCTGACGATTATTCGCCGCAAGGACACTGGCTCAAATGAGTTCCGCCGGATCGTTGGGGAAATCGCAGGGCTGATGACCTACGAAATGACCCGCGACTTGCCGTTGCAAGATGTTGAGATCGAAACCCCAATGGGGAAGACGGTGCAGAAGGAATTGGCCGGCAAGAAGCTGACCATCGTTCCAATCCTGCGTGCGGGCATGGGCATGGTGAATGGCGTTTTGGAAATGATTCCATCCGCTAAGGTTGGCGTGATCGGAATGTACCGGGATGAAGAAACCTTGAAGCCGGTTGAATACTTCTTCAAGATGCCAAAGGACGTGACCGAACGCGAATGCATCGTCGTTGACCCAATGCTGGCAACTGGCGGTTCGGCCAACTTGGCGATCAACGCGCTCAAGAAGCGCGGCGTGACCGATATTAAGCTCGCAGTTTTGGTAGCTGCTCCAGAAGGCGTCAAGGCGATTCAGGAAGAAAATCCGGACGTTGACATCTACTGTGCTGCCTTGGACGAAAAGCTGATGCCAAACGGCTACATCTTCCCAGGATTGGGGGATGCGGGCGACCGGATCTTCGGGACCAAGTAAATTTATTTTCGCAATTATAGCGGTTACAAGAGTTCCCAAAACTTTTAATTGGTGTAAAATATATGACGTGTTTGAAGATTTCAGCACAAGAAGGGAGGTCACGAAGAATTGGAGAATCCACTTGTCTTCAATATATTTGGTTGGAATGTCGACATGGTCGGCGTAATTGGTTCAACCTTGATGGCAATTGTGGTTTTTGCCATTTGTTACGCTCTTTCACGTAAGATTGAAATGAAACCGAACAATAAGCAGAACGCCCTGGAAATGATGATCGACTTCACTGACGGCATCGTTCGGGACAACGTCAGCGATGAGGCAGCCAGAAAGCACCTGTCGCTGTACGCCTTTGTTCTCTTCCTTTTCATCTTCTGCATGAACCAACTTGGGTTGTTCTTGGAAGTGAAAGTCGGTGACTACATGGTCATCAAATCACCAACTGCTGATCCAGTGACGACAATGTCGTTCGCGATGATGACCTTGCTTCTGTCGTTTACCTTTGGGATCCAGAAATTTGGCACGAAGGGCTACCTGAAGAATTATGCAAATCCGGTAGGTTTCCTTCTGCCAATCAACGTCATTGAAGAATTCACCAACTTCTTGACGTTGTCACTGCGTCTTTACGGTAACATTTTTGCCGGTGAAGTCCTGCTGACGCTGATCGGCGGACAGCTCGGCCCAAGCTACGGGATTATTACCCGGATCCTGGCCGCCCCACTGGCAATGATCTGGCAAGGTTTCTCTGTCTTCATTGGCTCTATCCAGGCGTATGTTTTTGTAACTCTGTCAATGGTTTATATTGGCAAGAAGGTTACGCAAGAATAATTTTTTCGGAGGTTTTATTATGACTCAAGGTTTAAAGTATTTAGCAGCGGCTTTGGTCGCTGGTATCGCCGCTTTAGCTGCTTCATGGGGTAACGGTAAGGTTATTTCCAAGACTATCGAAGGTATCGCTCGCCAACCAGAAAGCGCCGGCAACTTAAGATCAACTATGTTCATCGGCGTTGGTTTGATCGAAGCCGTTCCTATCTTGGCGATCGTTATCGCTTTCTTGATTTTGTTCCTGTAATTAAAAGAACATATCTGTTTAATTACCACAAGTTACTAAATTGAGAGAGAAGGATTGTCGATGATATTTCAACCAGTATTAGCCGGCGCTGAGATCTACATTGCCAACATGCTGTGGTACCTGATCGTTTTCGCCATCCTTCTGCTGGCCGTTGAGTACTATGCTTGGGGTCCAGTCAAGAACATGATGGAGAAGCGCCGTCAAAAAGTCATTGATGACTTGGATCAAGCTGCCAGCAACCGCAAGAAGGCTGAAACTTTAGCCAATGAACGGGAAGCTGCTTTGCAGAATTCAAGACAAGAAGCAACGCAAATTCTCTCCGATGCAAAGAGCAATGCACAAAAGACCGGCAAGGAAATGGTTGCCCAAGCAACTGCCGATGCCGCTGGCATCCGGGAAAAGGCCAAAGCCGAAGCTGCCCAAGCCAAGGCTGACGCCTTAAACGAAGCCAGAGACGAGGTGGCTGATCTTTCCGTGACGATTGCTGAAAAGGTAATTGCTAAGAACTTATCTGCTGCTGATCAAAAGGATTTAGTTGATCAGTTCATTAAGGGGTTGAATGACTAATGGCCTTAAGTAGAGAAGAGACAGCAAGACGCTACGGAACTGCGATTTTCGACTTTGCCCAAGACACGGACAAGGTGGCCGAATTCTACGAGGAATTGACTGCCTTGAAGCAGGCCGCTGAAGCTGAGCCACGCTTTGTGGCCGTTTTGAGTGACCCTGTCTTGGACAGCGGTGAAAAGCGCAAGCTGTTGTCCGCGGTTGAGCAAGGCTTTTCTGCAGAGGTTCAGGAAGTGTTAGACTTCTTGCTTAGCTACGACCGCTTTGCCTATCTCGTCAACATTATTGACTACTTTGTGCTTTTGTACAACAAGGCCAACAGGATTGACACGGGCGTTGCTAAGACTGCAGTTAAGCTGGATAAAGATCAACTGCAGCGTCTTGCTGACAGCTATGCTAAGAAGTATGGCTTGAAAGAACTTCATCTTGTAAATGAAGTTGATCCAGAAATTATAGGCGGCGTGGTTCTGAAGACTCAGGGCCGCGTAATCGATGGCTCAGTCAAGCATCGGTTGGAGAAAATTCGCGCCCATTTAACTAAATAAAAGATTATAAAGAGGTGAAACCATTGAGCATTAAAGCGGAAGAAATCAGCTCTTTGATCAAGCAACAACTTGAACACTACGATGATAAGCTGGACATCGACGAAGTTGGTGTCGTAACTTACGTCGGCGATGGTATCGCCCGCGCTCACGGCTTGAACAACGTCTTGTCCGGTGAGCTCCTGCAGTTTGACAATGGTTCCTATGGTATCGCGCAGAACTTGGAAGCCAATGACGTTGGTATCGTTATTTTGGGCAAGTTCGACGATATCAGAGAAGGGGACCAGGTTAAGAGAACTGGCCGTATCATGCAAGTTCCAGTTGGTGACGCTTTAATTGGTAGAGTTGTCAACCCTCTGGGCCAACCAGTCGATGGCTTGGGTGAAATCAAGACTGACAAGACTCGTCCAATCGAGTCCAAGGCGCCAGGCGTTATGGACCGTCAGTCCGTTAAGCAGCCACTGCAAACTGGTATTAAGGCTATCGACGCGCTGGTGCCAATTGGCCGTGGCCAGCGTGAATTGATCATTGGTGACCGTAAGACTGGCAAGACCAGTTTGGCGATTGACACCATTTTGAATCAAAAGGGTCAAGACGTAATTTGTATCTACGTCTCAATCGGTCAAAAGGAATCAACTGTCAGAGCACAAGTTGAAACCTTGAAGAAATTTGGGGCAATGGATTACACCATTGTTGTGGAAGCCGGTCCATCAGAACCAGCTCCAATGCTTTACATCGCTCCTTACTCGGGCACGGCGATGGGTGAAGAGTTCATGTACAATGGCAAGGACGTCCTGATCGTCTTCGACGACTTGTCAAAGCAGGCCGTGGCCTACCGTGAGCTTTCACTGCTGCTGCGGCGGCCGCCAGGCCGTGAAGCCTACCCAGGTGACGTCTTCTACTTGCACTCACGTTTGCTTGAACGCAGTGCCAAGCTGAGCGACAAGCTGGGTGGCGGCTCCTTGACCGCATTGCCATTTATTCAAACTGAAGCCGGGGACATTTCTGCCTACATTCCAACCAACGTGATTTCCATCACTGACGGGCAGATCTTCCTGCAAAGCGACCTGTTCTTCTCAGGCACGCGGCCAGCCATTGACGCTGGTGCCTCAGTTTCCCGTGTTGGTGGGTCAGCCCAGATTCCGGCCATGAAGAAGGTTGCCGGTACCTTGCGGACCGACCTGGCTTCATACCGCGAACTGGAAAGCTTCGCCCAATTCGGTTCCGACTTGGACCAAGCTACCCAAAAGCGTTTGGCGCGTGGGCGGCGGACTGTTGAAGTCTTGAAGCAGCCACTGCACAAGCCAGTTCCTGTTGAAAAGCAGGTCGTACTCTTGTACGCCTTGACCCATGGCTTCCTGGACGCTGTTCCAGTTGATGACATCGGTCGCTTTGAACAAGAACTTTACACCAACTTTGATGCAAGTCATGCTGATTTGTTGGAAGAAATTAAGTCAACTGGCAAGCTGCCAGATGAAAAGAAGCTTCAAGACGCTCTTCAACAGTTTGCGGACAGTTTCTCACCATCAAGTAAGAATTAGGAGGTAGACTATGCCTGCATCTTTACTTGAATTGAAGAAGAGAATCGCTTCAGTTAAGCAAACGAGTAAGATCACTGAAGCCATGCACATGGTTTCAGCCGCCAAACTGAATCAAACTGAAAAGAAGGACAAGGGCTACCAGATGTACAATGAGCTGCTTCATCAAACGGTTTCCCGTTTGATGAGCGCCAGCGTCATTGACCACTTGAAGAAGAGCAACTACAAGATCAACCAGGACAACATTGACCGGATTGATTATAGTGACGTCTTCGGGATGGGGATCATCTCCGACATGGTCAAGGAGCGCGACGAAGTTCATTCCGTAGGCTATTTGGTAGTTACCGGGGACCGTGGCTTGGTTGGCTCATACAACTCCAACATTCTCAAGCACATGATGAGCATGATCGAAGATGACAAGGCCCAGGGCCTGGAATCCAAGATCCTGTCCGTTGGGAGCGTTGGCTCACAGTTCTTCAAGAAGAACAACCTGAACGTCGTCTACGAAAAGAACGGCGTATCCGACGTTCCAGGCTTCAAGGAAGTTCTGCCAGTCGTTTCCACGGCGATCAAAATGTACTTGAATGGCGTGTATGACGTGCTGTACGTCTGCTACACCCACCACGTCAACACCCTGTCATCAGTCTTCCGGGCTGAAAAGATGCTGCCGATCCAAGACTTGGATATCGGCACTGAAGCCGCGGAAGAAAGCAAAGAAATTGAGTATGAGATCGCTCCAGACGTTGACAGCGTTTTGGCAACTCTGCTGCCGCAATTCGCGCGGGCTGAGATCTACGGCGCCATCTTGGACGCTAAGACCGCGGAGCACGCAAGTTCCATGACGGCTATGAAGAGCGCCACGGACAACGCCCAGGACCTCGTATCCAGCTTAAGTTTGCAATTAAACCGTGCAAGACAGGCACAGATCACCACTGAAATTACTGAAATCGTCAGTGGTGCGAATGCCCTTGAATAATAGAAAAGAAGGAGGTAGAAGTTTGAGTCAAGGTGAAATCGTTCAAGTTATTGGACCAGTTGTCGACGTCAAGTTTCCAATTGACAAAGACTTGCCAGATATCAACAACGCGTTGAAAGTCATCAAGTCAGACACTGAATCCATTACGCTTGAAGTTACTCTTGAACAAGGCGACGGCGTCTTGCGCTGCATCGCCATGGAATCTACCGATGGCCTTCGGCGTGGCATGAAGGTTGAAGATACTGGTGCCCCAATTTCTGTCCCAGTTGGGAAAGATACTTTGGGCCGTGTCTTCAACGTTTTAGGCAACCCAATCGATGGCGGTCCAGAATTTCCTGCTGACCACCCACGTTCCGGGATCCACAAAGAAGCACCTAAGTACGATGAATTAACTACCAGCCGTGAAATTTTGGAAACTGGGATTAAAGTTATTGACCTGCTTGAACCATATTTGCGTGGTGGTAAGGTTGGTCTGTTCGGGGGTGCCGGTGTTGGCAAGACGACCATCATCCAGGAATTGATCCACAACATCGCCCAAGAACACAACGGTATCTCAGTCTTTACCGGGGTTGGTGAAAGAACTCGTGAAGGTAACGACCTTTACTTTGAAATGAAGGCATCTGGGGTTCTGAACAAGACCGCCATGGTCTTTGGTCAGATGAACGAGCCGCCTGGTGCCAGAATGCGGGTTGCCTTGACTGGCTTGACGATCGCTGAATACTTCAGAGACGTTGAAGGTCAAGACGTCCTGCTCTTCATCGACAACATCTTCCGGTTTACTCAGGCCGGTTCTGAAGTTTCCGCCCTGTTGGGCCGGATGCCAAGTGCCGTTGGTTACCAGCCAACTTTGGCAACTGAAATGGGACAATTGCAAGAAAGAATCACTTCAACTAAGAAGGGTTCCATCACTTCTATCCAAGCCGTTTACGTTCCTGCCGACGACTACACTGACCCAGCGCCAGCGACTACTTTCGCCCACTTGGACGCGACGACCAACTTGGAGCGTAGCTTGGTAGAACAAGGTATCTACCCAGCCGTTGACCCATTGGAATCAACTTCAAGCGCCTTGGACCCAGAAATTGTCGGTCAAGAACACTACGAAGTCGCAACTCGCGTACAGCACATTTTGCAACGCTACCACGAACTGCAAGACATCATTTCCGTTTTGGGGATGGATGAATTGTCAGACGAGGAAAAGATGATTGTTGCCCGTGCCCGGAAGATTCAATTCTTCCTGTCACAAAACTTCTTCGTTGCTGAAGTCTTCACTGGACGTCCTGGTTCATACGTTCCTATCAAGGAAACGGTTAAGGGCTTTAAGATGATCCTCGATGGCCATCTTGACGACCTGCCAGAAGACGCCTTCAGAAACGTTGGCCCAATCGAAGACGTTGTGAAGAAGGCACAAGAAATGGGCGTTACCCCAAGTGATCCAGAAGCTAAAGCATTGTTAGAAAAGTAGGGTGATGCACCATGGCAGAACCAGAGAAACTTTTTCAGATCAAGATCGTGACGCCGAATGGCCTGATCTACTCTCACCGTGGCAGCTCCGTCTCAATGCGGGCTGTTGATGGTGACCGGCAAATCCTGTACAATCACATGCCGATTCTTACGCCGCTTGCGATTGGGGAAATCCGGGTCAAAAGAGGAGCAGAAATGGACCACAAGGTTGACTACATTGCCGTCAGCGGCGGAATCATCGCCTTTGCCGACAACGTGGCCACGATTATTGCCGATAATGCTGAACGCGCCCGGAACATTGACCTTACGCGTGCCGAGGCTGCCAAGCAGCGGGCAGAAGCCCACATCAAGGAAGCCAAGGAAAAGCACGACCAACAGTCATTGCAGCGTGCAGAACTTGCATTGCAGCGTGCGGTTACCCGTATTCGTGTTTACGATGCGCTTCACCACAAATAAAAGGGAAAGAGCGGAGTCAATCCGCTCTTTTTTGATGGAGATTTTATTATGAGACAACTCGGAATTCATGCGGTGCTCAGCATCGTCATTTACCTGGTGGCCATCGCCCTGGCCTTCCAGGCCGTCAAAGCAGTCAAGATCGAAAACCTGATCCGGTCAGACAAGCCATTTGAAGCCCAGACCTTTTTGATCTTTACGGCCATTGCCTTGGGCTACCTGGTGGCCCAATTCGTGATTTCCTTTATTGATAGCTCCCTGCAGCTGTCCAACCTTTTTTAAAATTGCTAAAAGGGTTAGGCGAATCAGGTAACCCGTACACCTTTTATGGTACAATTAACATTAATATGTTATGGAGGAAATATACGTGTCAAAAGATATTGGTATTGATTTAGGTACCGCGAACGTTTTGATCAACGTTTCCGGTAAAGGCATCGTGATTGATGAGCCTTCTGTCGTTGCTGTTGATACAAACACCAACAAGGTAGTCGCAGTGGGGACGGAAGCTTATGAAATGGTAGGGCGTACTCCTGGCAACATCCGCGTGATCCGGCCACTTAAGGATGGCGTAATTGCTGACTTTGACATCACTGAAGCCATGCTGTCTTACTTTATTGAGAAGCTGAACGTGAAGGGCTTCATGTCCAAGCCGAACATTTTGGTCTGCACCCCAACTGGCGTGACCTCGATTGAGCAAAAGGCGATCATTCAAGCCGCGGAAAAGTCTGGCGGCGGCAAGGTCTACCTGGACTTTGAGCCAAAGGTGGCAGCCGTCGGGGCTGGCCTGGACATCTTCAAGCCGCAAGGCAACATGGTCATCGACATCGGTGGCGGGACCACGGACATCGCGATCCTGTCAATGGGAGAAATCGTTACTTCCAAGTCCTTGCGCTATGCCGGCGACAAGATGAACCAAGCGATCGTCAACTACATTAAGGCCAACCATCAACTCTTGATCGGGACCAGAACCGCGGAAACGATCAAGATTGAGATTGGCGCGGCAACCGATCCGGATAAGGATGAAACCATGACGGTCCGGGGCCGGGATACGATTGACGGTCTGCCAAAGCAGATCACGGTGTCTGCAGAAGAAATCTGCGAAGCCCTGACCCCAGGCCTGTTGTCCATCATTGCTGCGACTAAGCAGGTCTTGCAGGAGACGCCGCCAGAATTGTCAGCCGACATTATCGACCGGGGCATCATGATCACCGGTGGTGGGGCGCTGCTGAAGAATATCGACAAGCTGATCGCTGACCACTTGTCAGTTCCAGTCCTGATCGCTGAGTCACCACTGGAATCAGTGGCCCTGGGGACCGGGATCCTGCTGCAAAATATTGAAAAGCACGAGCGTCACTAAACATGATCCGAAATTTGTTGATCTTTTTGGTCAAGGGCTATCAGAAGCTCTTGTCGCCAATTTTGCCGGACAGCTGCCGCTTCTACCCGACTTGTTCCAGCTACATGATTGATGCCCTGCAGAAGCATGGATTGATCTTGGGACTGATCATGGGCTGCGCCCGCATTCTGCGCTGCAATCCTTTTAACCGGGGTGGGGTGGATCCAGTGCCGGATAATTTCACCTTGTTCAAGAACCCGCACCCTGAGCGCTATGAGGATGAGATTATCGTCAAGAAATTTCACAGTGACGCCAACTAGGAGGAAACATGTCAAGAAGTCAAGAAAACATTGGGATTGAAGTCAACGAACTCAAGGGACGCTCACTTCCGACTTGGGAAGTTGTCATTCCGAAGAAGAAGACAATTGGCTTGATTGAAAAGGTTGAAGGCAAGTACCGGGTTACTACCAACAAGACAAACAGCGTGATGTTCGCTAAAACCCTTGATGCTGGTATTAATGACCTTCTTGCATACTTCACCTTGCATGAAAAGTAATTTTTATTAAGTAGTGATTATTCATGGCAAAAGTTCAAGAAGAGAACAATTGGTATGATCGGATCGCCTGGGGGGTTATCATCCCGGTCGTATTGCTGTCTTTCGTCAGTTTTTATTCGATCTACAACGCGTCATCAAACGACTCGACCTATGGGACACCAGTCAAGACAGTGGTCATGCAGATCGTCTGGTACGTGATCTGCTGGACTATGGTGGCTTTTATCATGCACTTTGATGCTGAACAGATCTTCAAGCTGGCTCCATACTTATATGGCGTCGGCCTGGTCCTCTTGGTCCTGGTTTTGTTCCTTTATGACCGCTCGACGGCGGCTTCCAGTGGGGCCAAGTCCTGGTTCGTCGTTGGACCGATCAGTTTTCAGCCTTCGGAAGTGATGAAGCCGGCCTATATCCTGCAGCTGGCCCGGGTCGTGCGTGAGCACAACCAGCGCTATGCCCACAACTTGAAGAATGACTGGCTTTTGATCGGGAAGGTTATTGCCTGGTTCCTGCCAGTCGGCATTTTGCTGATGCTGCAGCCAGACTTTGGGACCTGCTTGGTCTTCGTCGCCATTACGGCCGGCATTCTGTTGGTTTCCGGGATTTCCTGGGCTATTATCGTGCCCGTCTTCGTCTTGATGGCGGTTGTGGGGATTACTGCCATTCTTCTGGTCTTTACCAAGGAAGGGCAGACGATCCTGAGCCACTATTTCAAGACTTACCAGCTGGAAAGAATTAAGTCCTGGTCTGATCCGTCAGGAGCAACGAGTAACTCGGCTTACCAGCTTTGGCAGTCAATGAAGGCGATCGGTTCTGGCCAGGTCTTCGGCAATGGCTGGAACAACATCAAGGTCTACGTGCCGGTTAGAAACTCCGACATGATCTTCTCCGTTATCGGTGAAACCTTTGGTTTTGTCGGCGGGGTGAGCTTGATCGGGATCTACCTGGTTTTGATCATCCAAATGGTCAAGATTACCTTCGACACTAAGAACGCTTTTTACTCATACGTGTCCACAGGGATTATCATGATGATTTTGTTCCACGTTTTTGAAAACATCGGCATGAGCATTGATTTGTTGCCCCTTACCGGGGTTCCTCTGCCATTTGTTTCACAGGGTGGGTCGGCCCTCTTGGGGAATATGATTGGGGTGGGCTTGATCCTCTCCATGAAGTGGCACAATAAGGACTACATGTTCAGTACTGCTGGCGACTTTTAAGCAAACCGTCAGAAAAAGCCAAAAGAAAAACAGGCCGCGAGGCCTGTTTTTCTTTTGCTGATAATCGATTGTTAATGCTAGTCGGCTTCTGGCAGTCTGCTGTGTCTAACCACCAAAACATCGCAATCGGCAGTTCTGGTGACGTATTCGGTAACGCTGCCGATCAACAGCCGCTCTACGGCATTCAAGCCGGTAGCCCCAACAACGATCAGGTCGATGTCATGCTTCTTAGGGAAGTCACGACTGATGATGGTCTTTGGTGAGCCGAACTCGATTGAGAAGTGGACTTCCTTGACCCCGGCTTCTTTAGCAGCTTGGGAGTACTTTTCCATCTTCTTCTTGGCATCGTTGGACACTTGTTCAACCATTGCGGAGTCAAAGCTTGAAACGTTTTGGAATGAACGGGTGTCGATGACGTGCAGGATTTCCAAGTCGGCATTCATGTGCTTGGCTACGGCAATCGCGCGCTTGAAGGCCAAGTCGGCTTCCTTGGAACCATCGACAGCAATTTGAATGTGTTTGTATTGATATGTCTTTGTCATTTTAGCCACCTCTTCCTAGCTATATTTTACCAAATCTGCAAACGATTTAGTGCTCGTTTTTGGAAATTATCAGGGCAAAAATCAGGATCGCCCCTGACCCCAAAAAGAGGGTGATCAAGTTCAGGTACTTGTTGCCGGAAAAGAGCAGGAAAATGCCCAGCACGCTGATCGCGACCAAGGCGACCGCGGTCACGGTCAGGATCTGGTGCAGTTCCGGATTCCCGCTGACGTCAAAGACCAGGAAGGCGCCGTTTCGCCGATGCCACAGGTACCAGGCCGTCAGCATCAGGGCGAGGATGAAGCAGATCATCACGATGCGAATGTAAATCATTGTTTTTAAACTCCTGTTATTGAATTTTGCTGCTGTAAGTAATTGTAGCAAAAAAATGCCAATAAAAAAGCGGCCCCTCCGGGCCGCTGCTGATTATCTAAGAAAATCCGAGTTGACCAAAGCATAAATGGCGCTTGTTGATCCCGTAAAAAATCTACAAAATCCGGTTCGTCGCGCAGTGAATATGGATTCTGCCAAGCAGCATTCCGATTCAGTAGTTACTGACGAACCACCACGTCCTTAAGTTTGATCGGTCAACTAATTTACAAATAGGCTTTTGACGATCAACTCAGATCACTTATTATAGTATATAATCGCTTGCCGCTTGTCAAGCAAAATAAAAGCGCTTACGGCTGATCTGCCTTCCGCTTGGCCAGGCCCGCCTCCTGCATGTGCCGCAGCTTGAGGTACTGCTTTTTAAAGGCTCCTTCAAACTTGGACTCGCCCTTGGGGGCGAAATACTGGGCGCCTAACAGATTGTTTGGCAGATACTGCTGTGGCACCCAGTCGCCCGGAAAGTCGTGGGGGTAGACATAGCCATTGCCGTGCCCCAGCTTCTTGGCGCCCTGGTAATGGGCATCCTTTAGATCGTCAGGAATCTCGCCAACCCGCTTGGTCCGGACGTCGCTCAGTGCCTTGTCAATGGCCCCGATGGCTGAATTGCTCTTAGGGGACAAGCAGAGCTCGATCACGGCGTTTGCCAGGGGGATGCGGGCTTCTGGCAAGCCCAGCTGTCTGGCGCTCCAAATAGCCGCTGCGGCCCGCTCAGCGGCCGGCGGATTGGCCAGGCCAATGTCTTCATAGGCAATGACCAAGAGCCGCCGGCAGATGGAAATCAGGTCGCCAGATTCAATTAAGCGGGCCAAATAGTGGAGGGCGGCGTCGGTGTCAGAGCCGCGTATTGATTTTTGAAAGGCGGAGACCAGGTCGTAGTGGCCATCGCCAGACGCGTCAAAAGCTTGGGTCTTCATCTGCAGGGATTCAGCCATGTCTTCTTTAGTGACCGTCACCTGGTCCGCGCTTTGGCCTTCATCTTTCAGCTCCTGGCGGGTTGACAGGACGGCCAGCTCCAGCCCGTTTAAAGTTGAGCGCAGGTCGCCGTTGCCTTTTTCAACCAGGAGCTCCAGGGCGTCAGCGGTCAAAGTCACGTGATACTTGCCCAGGCCCCGCTCTTCATCCGCGATCGCCCGCTTGATGGCCGTTTTGGCGTCCGCTTCAGTCAGGGGCTTTAGTTGAAAGATCTGACAGCGCGACCGGATGGCCGGGGAGATGGCGATATAAGGATTTTCCGTGGTTGCCCCGATCAGGATGATCTGGCCGGACTCAAGCAAGGGCAGCAGGAAGTCCTGCTTGACCTTGTCCAGGCGGTGAATTTCATCCAGCAAGAGAATGACCGTCCCGCTCATCTTGCCTTCGGCCGCGACCTGAGCCAGCTCTTTTTTGCCGTCGGTCGCGGCGTTGAGCTGGCGGAAGGCATATTTGGTCGAACCGGCAATCGCTGAGGCAATGCTGGTCTTGCCGATGCCAGGGGGACCGTAGAGGATCATACTGGACAGGCGCTTGGCCTCGACCATCCGGCGGATGATCTTCTTGGGTCCGACCAGGTGCTGCTGGCCCACGACCTCGTCCAAATCACGCGGCCGCATCCGGTAGGCTAAAGGCTTCATTTGGCGTCACCATGAAAGAGGCGGTGGAAAAAGCCCTCTTTCTTCTTAGCCGGCGCGGCCAGCTCCTCCGCCGGCAGGGGCGGGGCGTAGACCTGGCCGATCTCGATCCGCATCCGGTTGATGGCTTCCTGGCTGACGACCAGGATAGCTGAATCTTCATCGCCGGTTCTGGCCGTCTCATCATTGATCAGGCAGAACTTGATTCCGCTCTTGGCGGCTGCGGCTTCAACCCGGTTGACAAAGCGCGGATTTGGCGTGTTGCCGTTGATCAAGATAGTGTAGCCTTGATAGTCGCTGAAATGGTCTAAGAAGAGCTTGGTCAGCTGGGGATCTTGGGCCTCTTGCAGATTCATGCGGACGTAGACCCGCTCGCGCAAAGAACCCAGGTAGCGGCGCCGCTCGTCTGGCCGCGTCTGGGGCGTGATGCCCGCGGCGGCATTTTGAACCCGTTTCTCTAATTCGTCATCAGCCATATTAGTCACCTTTTCTATCCTCTCTGTGTTTCCCTTTATGGGTTTATTGTACACAATTTGCCTGAAGAATAACAAAAACAAACTGGAACAAAATTTAAAGCAAAGAAAAGCAAAAAAAAGACGCATGCGGATGCATGCGTCTTTTGAAGCCTGAAAAATATTACAGCAACTTGTTGTAGTATTCAACAACGAGGGCTTCGTCAATGTCAGGTTCCATTTCGTCGCGTTCTGGCAAACGAACCAATTGACCTTCCATCTTGTCTTCGTCGAATGAAACAAATGAAGGACGAGCGTTAGTAGCTTCCAAAGCGTCCTTAACTTGTTGCAAGTTCTTTGACTTTTCCTTCAAGCCGATTACTTGACCAGGAGCAACTTCGTATGAAGGGATGTCAACGCGCTTGCCATCAACAGTGATGTGGCCGTGGTTTACCAATTGACGAGCTTGTTCACGGGTAGTAGCCAAGCCGAGACGGTAAACGACGTTGTCCAGACGACGTTCAAGCAAGATCATGAAGTTGGTGCCGTGTTGGCCTTCACGGATCTTGCCGGCGCGTGCGAACAAAGTACGGAATTGACGTTCGTTCAAGCCGAACATCCAACGCAGCTTTTGCTTTTCGTGCAATTGCATGCCGTATTCTGACAAACGGCCGCGTTGGTTAGGACCGTGTTGACCTGGAGCGTATGAACGACGGGCAAGTTCCTTGCCAGTACCTGAAAGGGAAATCCCCAATCTTCTTGAACGCTTCCAACTTGGACCAGTGTATCTTGACATATAAAAAATCCTCCAATGATATAAATATAAAATTTCTTGGAGTAAAATATCACAATATAAGCTCAACATTCGTGCATCTCGAGTTTACATTTTCGCCCGTGCAGCGTGGGTTACTCGTTCACTAACAAAATCGTCCCGAGATGTTGACGTTCTTGTCGCTTATGGCTGCAAATATTTTACACGACGACTATTATAAGAGCATCCGGGCCATAAAGCAAGAAAAAAGGCAGAAAATTAAAGCTTTGCTCGTTAAGGCGCCTACATTTGGTATAATATTGGTAATTGCGGAGGAGAAAGATATGTCATCTACACAATCTCTACTAATCATTACGATCATTATCGCGATTATCGTGGCGATCGCCGCGATGCTGCTGGTCAACCGGCGGCACCTGCGCGAAATTGAAGAACTGGACAATGATTTGGGCAATATGGAAGACCTGCACCTGGAACGGGCCATTGGCAAGCTGAACCAGATGGAGCTGGCCGGGGAGAGTCTGGCGACCTTGAACACCTGGAAGAAGAGCTACAAGGAGGCCAGTGAGAAGTTTCCAACCATTCAGCGGCTGATCGAGGAAGCGGCTGATGACAATGCCCGCTACCGCCTGCTCAAGAGTCACCAGGCAATCAAGAAGGCCAGCGACTTGGTGGCCTCCATTGAGGAGAACGTCAAGAATTCCGCTGAGGTTTTCACCCAGCTGCTGGAGTCCAACCGGGAAAACAAGGCCCAATACGATGAGCTGATGGGGGCCTACCGGGAAATCCGCAAGACGATTCTGGCGGACTCATACGACTACAGCCTGGCCCTGGATGAGATCGAAAACAAGCTTTCCGCCATGGAAAGCGACTTTGCCGAGGCCAAGAGCCTGACCGCCCAGGGCGACCACGTGGAAGCCAAGCGGATGCTTTCGACGATCCGGAGTGCTTTGACCAGCCTGCAGGAGAAGCTGCCAAAGGTCAAGGAAGACCAGCATGAGCTCCAGAACGTCTTCAGCGACCAGCTGGATGAGATTTCCGCGGCCTACAAGAAGATGCGCGATGACAAGTATGGCTTTGGCAATCTTGACGTCCTGCTGGAAGTCAAGCAGTCCAACGAGCAGATCGACAAGTCCCAGCAGGACTTGGCCAAGCTGGATCTTGAGACCTGTGAAAAGGGGATCAAGAAGGTGCAAAAGGAAATCGACACCCTCTACGCGATCCTGGAAAAGGAATACAAGGCCCGGCCTTTCGTTGAGAAGAACCAGGACAAGCTGCAGCGGATCCTGTCCCACCAGGAGAATATCAGCCAGCAGCTGATCAAGAAGCTGCACCACATTGATGAAAGCTACGAGCTGACCCACGGGGAGTTGGACGAGAGCCGGGCTTTGGAGCGGGAAATCCACAAGATGGACTCTGACTTCATCAGAGCTACCCAGAAGATTGCCGAAGGCCGGGCGGTCTTTTCAGACGTTGAAAGCGACTGGACCCGGATGCTGGGCCGCCTGCAGGAAATCGAGGACCGGGAGAAGGAATTGTCGGAAGCCGTTGACGGCTTGTACGATGCTGAAGAAGTGGCCCACCGGTCCATCAAGGAATTCAAGCAGCAGGTCTCTTTGGTCTACCGGCACCTGACCCGCCAGCACTTGCCTGGCATTCCGGAAAGCTTCCTGCAGATGTATACCCTGGTCATCAACGAAATTGGCAAGACCAGCCGGGAGCTTAACCAGGTCCGGATCAACATGGAGAAGATCTCCAGCGACTTGGTGCAGATTTCTGACGATGTCGCCCGCCTGCAAAAGGAAGCCGATGACATCATCAGCTCCGCCAATCTGTTTGAACTGACCATGCAGTACTCCAACAAGTTCCTGGACAATGAAGGGGTCTTGCGGGCCAGAAGAGAAGCCATGAAGCGCTACGAGCGCGACTACAACTACAAAGACGCTTTGGATACGATCGCCACGGCGGTTGAACGGGTTGAACCAGGCAGCTACCAGCGCATCGAGAGCTCCTACTACCGCGAGCAGGCGGAAACGGCGACCCAGCCCAAGGAAGCTTAAGGCTTAGTCGTTGCAGTTGACCTGATTTTGGACTAAAATTAAACATTATTGTCAAGCGGTCATTTATATGGCCGCTTTTTTAAGGAGAGCAAACGTGATTTATTTCGATAACAGTGCCACGACCAGAATGGCGCCGGAAGCACTTGAAACATATGATCAGGTTGTCAAGAATATTTGGGGCAATCCATCCAGCCTGCACAAGCTGGGCGACCGGGCCCACCAATTGCTGGAAGCTTCCCGCCGGCAGATCGCGGACCTCATGGGGGTCAAGCCGCACGAGATCTTCTTCACTTCTGGCGGAACCGAGTCCAACAACACCGCCATCAAGGGAACTGCCCTGGCCAAGCGGGAGTTTGGCAAGCACTTGATTACTTCATCCGTGGAGCACGCTTCCGTGGCCAATACTTTTAACGAGCTGGAAAACCTGGGCTTCCGGGTCACCCGCCTGCCAGTGGACAAGGAAGGCCGGGTCAACCCGGAGGACTTGAAGCGGGCCTTGGATTCTGATACGACTTTGGTCTCCATCATGGGGGTCAACAATGAGATCGGGACCATTCAGCCAATTCGGGAAATTTCCGAAATCCTGGAAGACTACCCGAACGTCCACTTCCACGTGGACAACGTCCAGGCCTTCGGCAAGGGCATTTGGGACCAGGTCTTCACCAGCCGCGTCGACATGATGAGCTTCTCATCCCACAAGTTCCACGGCCCGCGCGGGATCGGCATCCTCTACAAGAAGGAGGGGCGGATGATCATGCCCCTTTGCGAAGGGGGCGGGCAGGAAAAGGGCCTGCGCTCCGGGACTGAAAACCTGGCCGCGATCGCGGCCATGGCCCGGGCCGCCCGTCTGGTTTTGACCGGCGAAAGCGAGAAGGCTGCCCGCGAAACGGCTATCAAGCGCCGCATTAGCGACTACCTGGCCGGCAAGCCGGGCATCCACATCTTCTCGCCAATGCAGGACAATTTTGCCCCGCACGTGCTCTGCTTTGCCTTGGAAGGCATCCGGGGCGAAACTCTGGTGCACACTTTGGAAGAGCAGGACATCTACATCTCAACGACGTCAGCCTGCGCGTCCAAGACGGCTGATGAAGCCAGCACCCTGGTGGCCATGAGAACGCCTGATGACATCGCCACCAGCGCGGTCCGCCTGAGCTTTGACGAGACCAACACTTTGGCAGAAGCCGATGAATTTATCGCGGCCTTCGACAAGATCTACCGGCATTTTGCCAAGATTAACCACTTAGGAGAATAACATTGCAATACACTGAAATTATGGTCCGCTACGGTGAGCTTTCCACTAAGGGCAAGAACCGCAAGGACTTTATCAACCGCTTGGCCGGCAACGTGCAGAAGGTTCTGCGCGACTTCCCGGACCTGGCCATCAAGACTCACCATGACCGCATGCACATCATTTTGAATGGCACTCCATTTGAAAAAGTGGACGAGCGCCTGAAGCTGGTCTTTGGGATCCAAACTTATTCGCCGGTCATCCGGACGGAAAAGACCCTGGAAGAGATCGAAAAGACGGCCTTGGAATTGATGCAGGCCACCTACAAGGAAGGGATGACCTTCAAGGTCAACACCAGAAGAAGCGACCACAAGTACGAGTATGACACCAACCAATTGAACCAGCTGGTGGCTGACTACCTCTACAACCATATGACCGGCCTGCAGGCGGAAATGAAGCGGCCGGACATGGTTCTGCGCCTGGAAATCCGCCAGGACGGGGCCTACATTTCCAACCAGCTCCTGCATGGCATCGGCGGGATGCCAGTCGGCACTGCCGGCAAGGCCATGATGATGCTGTCAGGCGGGATCGACTCGCCAGTAGCGTCCTACCTGGCCATGAAGCGGGGCGTGGACATTGAAATGGTCCACTTCTTCTCACCGCCTTACACTTCAGAGAAGGCCTTGGCCAAGGCCATGGAACTGACCAGCATCCTGGCCAAGTACTGCGGGAAGATTAACTTCATCCAGGTGCCTTTTGCCGAAATTCAGGAAACCATCAAGGAAAAGCTGCCGGAAGGCTACTTGATGACCGTTCAGCGCCGCTTCATGCTGCGCTTGGCGGACATGATCCGGGCCAAGCGCCACGGCCTGGCGATCTTCAACGGCGAATCAGTCGGCCAGGTGGCTTCCCAGACTCTGGAGTCAATGGCTGCCATCAACGACGTGACCGCGACGCCAGTCATCCGGCCAGTTGCCACCATGGACAAGAACGAGATTATTGCCAAGGCTGAAGAGATCGGAACTTTTGACCTGTCAATCCAGCCATTTGAAGACTGCTGCACCATCTTTGCCCCGCCGCGGCCAAAGACCAAGCCTAAGATCGACAAGGCCCGGGAATACGAGGCCCGCCTTGACGTGGACGGCCTGCTTGAGCGGGCTTTGGCCGGCGTGAAGGTCACCCCAATCTATCCAGGCCAGAAGTTTATCGACAACATCGCGGACGAAGACGCCGCTTTGCTATAATGCTGCGCCTGGACAAATACCTGGCGGACATGAACCAGGGAACCCGCTCCCAGGTCAAGGAATTGATCAAGGCCGGGCAGGTCACGGTCAATGGCCAGGTCTGCCGGACGGCCAAGCAGAAGATCAAGGACCAGGATACGGTCGCGGTCAATGGTCAGGAGATCGGCTACCAGAAGTTTCACTACTTCATGCTGCACAAGCCCAAAGGCGTCCTGTCGGCCACGGAAGATGCCCGGCAAAAGACGGTGCTGGACTTATTGAAGCCAGCTGACCGCTACCGAGGCCTGGCACCCGTTGGGCGCTTGGACAAGGATACGACTGGCTTGCTGCTGTTGACCAACGACGGCCAGCTCAACCATGAGCTGCTGGCGCCGGAATTTCATGTGGCCAAGAGCTACTGGGCTAAAATCGCCGGCGTGGCGGATGAAAATACGGCCGCGCATTTTCAAGCCGGCATCAGCTTGAGGGATGGAAGCCAGCTTAAGCCGGCCAAGCTGGAGATCCTGAAGCAGGACTTTGACCAGGACCAGTCCGAGGTCTTGGTCACGATCACTGAGGGCAAGTACCACCAGGTCAAGCGGATGTTTGCTTCCCAAGGGATGAAGGTGACCGAGCTTAAGCGGCTCACCATGGGGACCTTGACCCTAGATGCCAGCTTGCAGCCGGGCCAATACCGGGAATTGACCCGCCAGGAGCTGGCCGCCTTAGGCAGATAGCAGATTCCACTTTTTTGTTGGGCAAAATTATGCTATACTTCATTCCAACAGCAAGAAACAAGAGGTGGCGCTTCATGACAGAGAAAGGTCATTATGCTGAGAGACCGGAAGCCGCCTGGTAGCTTGATTAGCTGGTCGGCTGAACTGCTAGTAGGTCGATCCGGGTCTGCGCGCCGTTACCGCCGTTTTAAGCAGGGGCATTCGTGCCCAAGCTAGGTGGTACCGCGGTTACTAAATCGTCCTAGACATTTCGATGTCTAGGACTTTTTTATTGGAGGAAATTTATGACAGAATTAGCACCTAAATACAACCCAAATGAGGTTGAGGCTGGGCGTTATCAAGAATGGCTTGATGAAGATCTCTTCAAGCCATCTGGTGACAAGAAGGCCAAGCCATACTCAATCGTTATTCCGCCGCCAAACGTTACTGGCAAGCTGCACCTGGGCCACGCCTGGGACACGGCGATTCAAGACACCTTGATCCGCTACAAGCGGATGCAGGGCTATGACACCCTCTACCTGCCGGGGATGGACCACGCCGGGATCGCTACCCAAGCCAAGGTTGAAGCCCGCCTGCGTGAACAAGGCGTCAGCCGCTACGACCTGGGCCGGGAAAAGTTCATTGACAAGGTTTGGGAATGGAAGGATGAATACGCCAACATCATCAAGAGCCAATGGAAGAAGCTGGGCTTGTCCCTGGACTACAGCCGCGAGCGCTTCACCCTGGACAAGGGCCTGTCCAAGGCCGTCCGCCGCGTCTTCGTGCAGCTGTACAAGGAAGGCTTGATCTACCGCGGCGAATACATCATCAACTGGGACCCAAAGCTGCGCACGGCCTTGTCCGACATTGAAGTCATTCACAAGGACGACCAAGGCGCCTTCTACCACATCATGTACCCGCTTAAGGATGGCTCAGGCTCAGTTGAGATTGCAACGACCCGTCCGGAAACCATGTTCGGGGACACCGCCGTGGCCGTGGCTCCTGGCGATGAGCGCTACAAGGACCTGGTGGGCAAGACCTTGATCCTGCCTTTGGTTGGCCGCGAGATTCCAATCATTGAAGACCAGCACGTTGACCCAGAATTTGGGACTGGTTTGGTCAAGATTACCCCAGCCCATGACCCGAACGACTTTGAAGTCGGCAACCGCCACAATCTGGCCCGGATCAACGTCATGAACGATGACGGGACCATGAACGACAAGTGCGGCAAGTATGCTGGCATGGATCGCTTCGACTGCCGCAAGCAGCTGGTTGAGGACCTGAAGGCTGAAGGCTACCTGATCAAGGTTGAGCCAATCGTCCACTCAGTTGGCCACTCAGAGCGCTCAGGCGTGCAGGTTGAACCGCGCTTGTCAACCCAATGGTTCGTCAAGATGAAGCCGCTGGCTGACAAGGTCTTGGAAAATCAAAAGGGCGACGACAAGGTCAACTTCGTGCCGGACCGCTTTGAAGGCACCTTGGACCACTGGATGGAAAACGTCCACGACTGGGTCATCTCCCGTCAGCTTTGGTGGGGGCACCGGATTCCAGCCTGGTACAACAAGGAGACTGGTGAGATGTACGTTGGCGAGGAAGCGCCAAAAGACATCGAAAACTGGGATCAAGACCCAGACGTGCTTGACACCTGGTTCTCAAGTGCCTTGTGGCCATTCTCAACGCTTGGCTGGCCAGATGAAAATTCAGAAGACTTCAAGCGCTACTTCCCAACCGACACTTTGGTAACGGGCTATGACATCATCTTCTTCTGGGTTTCCAGAATGATCTTCCAAAGCTTGCACTTTACTGGCCGCCGGCCATTCGACAACGTTGTTTTGCACGGCTTGATCCGTGACGAGCAAGGGCGCAAGATGTCCAAGTCCCTGGGCAACGGGATCGACCCAATGGACGTGATCAACAAGTATGGTGCCGACGCCCTGCGCTGGTTCCTGCTCAACGGGACGGCTCCTGGCCAAGACACCCGGTTCAGCTACACCAAGATGGATTCAGCCTGGAACTTCATCAACAAGCTCTGGAATGCCAGCCGCTTCGTGATCATGAACCTGCCAGAAGATGCCAAGCCGGCTCAAATGCCAGATACCAGCAAGTTTGACCTGGCTGACGCCTGGATTTTTGATCGCTTGAACCACACCGTCAAGGAAACTACCCGGCTCTTTGACGAATTCCAATTCGGTGAAGCCGGCCGGGAAATGTACAACTTCATCTGGAACGACTTCTGTGACTGGTACATTGAAATCTCCAAGGTAGCCTTGTATGGCGATGACGAAGAATTGAAGGCCAGAAAGCAGGCCAACCTGACCTGGATTCTGGACCAGATCCTGCGCTTGATCCACCCAATCATGCCATTCGTTACGGAAAAGCTGTGGTTGTCAATGCCACATGAAGGCAAGTCAATCATGGTGGCTGAATACCCAGTCGTTCACCCTGAATTCACCAATACCGAAGCTGACCGGAAGATGGCCTTCTTGATCGACATCATCAAGGCCGTCCGCAACATCCGGATGGAAGTGAACGCGCCAATGTCCAGCGCGATCGACATCATGATCCAGCTGGACAACGAAAGCGACAAGGAAATCCTGGACGAAAACAAGACTTACGTTGAGAACTTCCTGCACCCGAAGAAGTTTGAAGTGGCAACCAAGGTTGCTGCCCCTAAACTGGCCAAGACGGCCGTCATCTCCGGGGCCCAGATCTTCGTGCCGCTGTCAGAACTGGTCAACCTTGACGATGAAATTGCCAAGATGGAAAAGGAAGAAAAGCGTCTGGAAGGCGAAGTCGAGCGCGCAAGCAAGAAGCTGGCCAACAAGGGCTTCACTGACCACGCGCCAGCTGCCGTCGTTGACAAGGAAAAGGCCAAGAAGGCTGAATATGAAAGCCAGCTGGCCGGCGTCAAGGAACGGATTCAAGAATTGAAGGAAAGTCGTTAAAGACGTGAAATTCACGACAGTTAAAGAATTTACAGATTATCTCTACCATTTGCCCCACCTGCATGACAAGAGCGATCTGACCTACATCAAGCGCCTGCTGGCCCAGCTGGGCAATCCGCAGGACCAGGTCAAGACCATTCACGTGACAGGGACCAACGGCAAGGGGTCAACTTCATACTATTTGAGTAATCTGCTCCAAAAGGCCGGTCAGCAGACTGGCCTTTTCGTTTCCCCCTACATCATCAGCTTTAATGAGCGCATTCAGCTCAACGGCCAAGGGATCAGCGATTCTGACCTCTTGAACGTGGCCAATGAGGTCTGGGAGGCGATGGCAGCAGTGCGCGAGCAGGACCAGGACCCAGACTTTGGCCTGGTGACTTTTGAATACGAAGTGGCCATGGCCTTTGCCTATTTTGCCCATAAAGATTGCGACTATGCCGTAATTGAAGTCGGCATCGGGGGAGAGCACGACAAGACCAATGTCATCACGCCGGAAGTCAGCATCATTACCACGATCGGCTTGGACCATGAAATGATCATCGGGCCGACGATCCAGGATATTGCCCGGGAAAAGAGCGGGGTCATCAAGTACAAGCGTCCGGTCGTTTTGGGCAATATTCCGGAAAGCGTCAAGGGCATTCTGGAGAAGAAGATTGCAGAAGAAGCCAGCACCGGCTACTGGCTGGGCAAGAATTTCCGCGTCTTGGAAGCGGGCAGCGAGAAGTTCGTGGTTTCCCTGGCCAGCGGGCAAAAATATGATCTCCTGCCCAGACCGGAAGTGGAGACTTTCGACGCGGCCATGGCCTTGCGGGCCTTCAACCTCTTGTGCTTGAAGAACCCAGCCATGAGCCTGGAAGCGGAAGCCGCGGAAGCCGCCATCAATGAGACGGTCGTGCCTGGGCGCTACCAGATTATCCAGCGCCGGCCGATGATCGTCCTTGATGGGGCCCACAACCTGCAAGCCATGGGCAACCTGCTCCACTTCGCCCACGGCCAGGCCAAGGCCAGACGCGGCCGTCTGCATGCTCTGGTTGGCATGATGAAGGACAAGGACATTGACCAGGTCTTGGACTTGTTCCAGGCTGAGGACGACGTGGTCTTGACCACGGTCGATTATCCGCGGGCAGCCAGAAAGGAAGACTTCCCGGCCAAGTACCTGGACCGCTTTTCTTACCAGGCTGATCCGTGGACGGCCTATCAGAAAATGGCGTCCGCGCTGGCGGATGAAGACCTGCTGCTGGTTTCCGGTTCCTTCTACCTGGTCAGTGCCATTCTGCTCAAGCTGCATGCTGAGCAGACGGAAAAAGAATAGTCCAAGCAAGAGAGCAAAAGGAGACAGCGATGCGCGTAGCAGGAATTGCCCATGAAAAAAAGGGCGTGATTTTTGACATGGACGGCTTAATGGTCAACTCAGAGGAGCTCTACTGGAAGGCCAACATCCAGGCTTCAAATGAGTACCACTTGGGGTTGGCCCCTGATACCTATTTAAAGCTGGTCGGGGCCTCGATGACGGCCATGGATGAGTTTTACCATAAGTATTTCAAGAACGGGCAAGAACGGGAAGCCTTTATCAAGCGCACTGATGATCTGGTGGACCAGTGGACCCGGGAGGGGCGCCTCAAGCTCAAGCCGGGCGTCAATGCCGCCTTGAACAGGTTCGGACAGCTGGGCTTGACGATCGGCCTGGCTTCCAGCAACTACGAGAAAGTCATCGAGCAGAACCTTTGGGTGACCGGCACCCGCAACTGCTTTGATTTCATCTTGTCCCATGATGACGCGGTCCGCCGGAAAATCCGCTCCAAGCCGGCCCCGGACGTCTACTTGGCCGCGCAGGAGAAGTCAGGCCTGGCCAAAGCGGAGCTGCTGGTCTTTGAGGATTCCAGCACAGGCGTTGAAGCCGCTTATAACGCGGGGCTGGACGTGGTCATGATTCCTGATCTGCTGGCGCCTAAAGCCGCTGACCAGGAGCGGGCCAGCTTGATTTGCAAAGATTTTTGGGAATTTTTGGAAAAAATTCGGTAAAAAGTCCCCTTTTTGGTGTAGTAGTAAGTGAAAGGCAGGGGATTTTACTTGAAAAAGGAAACAGATATGACCGCAAACTACTACTACATCAAAAGCGACCGCGAGCTGCTCAGACTGCTGTTCAGCCAGCTGCCCGTCAAGACTTTTGACGAGCTTTGGGACTGGCTGGCCCAGCAGGGGATCGACAGCTTCAAGGACCTGGTGGATTATGCCTCCGGTCCCGACTGTCCGCCTGATCTGGCCCTGACGACCGAAGTGGCCTTGGACCGGCTCCGGCGTACCGACGTCAGACGCAGCCGCAACTGGAACAACAGCTCCAAGATCGGCAGCTACCTGGCCAACAAGCTCCTGGGCGAGAAGCAGGAGCAGTTCTGGGGGCTCTATTTTGACCAGCAGCAGAACCTGATCGGGGAGAAGATGCTCTTTCAAGGCACCTTGGACCGGTCCTGGGTTCACCCGCGGGAGGTCTTCCGCTGGGCGGTGATCTATGGCTGCGCCAACATCATCGTGGCCCACAACCACCCCAGCGGGACCTTGACCCCGTCGCAAAACGACCTTGAAATGACCAAAGGCCTGCAAGAAGCCAGCCGGCTGATGAAGATCGGCTTTCTGGACCACTTCGTGGTGGGCGGGGGCGAATATTTAAGCCTGCGGGAGCAGGACCTCTTTTAATGGCAGCGGCCGCTGAAAATCAGCGGCCGTTTTGTGATGCTTTTTTCAGAAAATTTTGACAAATTATCGGCATTTTTCATGCTTTAAGGAAAAATTAGTTAGTAGCGGGCTGAAAAGCGGGTATACTAAAGAGCAGAGACGCCAGGAAAAAAGCGCCCGGCGCCTCAGCAGAAAGCCAGTCCGCCACCGCCTTATTCTTAAAATAAGGTAAAATTTAAGCGAGGTCATGAATTTCACGGGCTTTATGCTATAATTAATCAAGATTAAAGCGAGTAAATTAAGGAGAGATATATCCGTGTTTGGATTTGGTTCAAAGAATATCGGCATCGACCTGGGTACCGCCAATACCCTGGTTTACGTTGAAGGCAAGGGCATCGTCCTGCGTGAGCCTTCAGTCGTTGCCAAGAATACTAAAACTGGCGAAGTTATTGCAGTTGGTTCAGAAGCCAAGGAAATGATCGGCAGAACTCCAGGCTCAATTGTAGCTATCCGTCCAATGAAGGATGGGGTCATCGCCGACTACGACACTACGGCCGCAATGCTCAAGTACTTCATGGGCAAGACGGTTGGCAACTCAAAGCCATCAGTCATGATCTGCGTTCCTTCAGGCGTTACCGAAGTCGAGAAGCGGGCCGTGATCGATGCTGCCCGCGTGGCTGGTGCCCGGGAAGCCTACGTGATCGAAGAGCCGTTCGCGGCTGCGATCGGTGCTGGCTTGCCAGTCATGGAGCCAACCGGCTCAATGGTCGTTGACATCGGTGGCGGTACCACTGACGTGGCCACGATTTCCCTGGGCGGGATCGTATCCTCAACTTCAATCCGCCAGGCTGGCGACAAGTTCAACCAAGCCATTACCAACTTCGTTCACAGCAAGTACAACCTGCTGATTGGTGAAAGAACCGCGGAAGACATCAAGATCCAAATCGGTTCTGCCTCAGTTGAAGATGCCAAGGATATTGAATCCATGACCATCCGCGGCCGCGACTTGGTTTCCGGCCTGCCTAAGTCATTGGACATCAGCGCGGTTGACGTGGCAACGGCCATCCAAGATGTCGTTCAAGACATTATTGTCGCAATCAAGGAAACGCTTGAATCTACTTCTCCTGAAATCGCGGCCGACGTAATTGACCATGGTATCGTGCTTACCGGTGGTGGTGCCTTGCTCAAGAACCTGCCAGAAGTCATTTCAGATGCAACCAAGGTTCCAGTATTTATTGCCCAAGATCCGCTTGACTGCGTCGCAATTGGGACTGGTGAGTCTTTGAAGCACCTGGACGTAATGCGTAAGACAAGTAAATAAAATAAAACCGGCTTGCCAGCCGGTTTTTGTTTGGATTGACTTTTATGAAGAAATTTTTTCAAAACAGAAAAATGCTGTCCGCGCTGGGAACGGTTGTGGCGTTCATCATCTTGTTGGGCTCGACTGTCCTTTTGCGCAATGATTTGAACAGCCCGCTCTTTATCCAGAGCCTTGGCAACGACATCGTTTCCGTGGGCTCGCGCATTGTCAGCGTGCCAGTCGGCTGGCTGTCCGGCGGCATCAATAACGTTGACGCCATAATCAATGCCGTGAGCGAAAACGACCACCTCAAGCGGAAGGTTTCAGAAACTGCCCAAGTCGAAGCTGAAAATGAGGCCTTGAAGAAGGAAAATGCTCAGCTCAAGTCGGCGGCCGGGGTCAAGTCAACCTTGACGACCTACTCAACGACCAACGCGTCCGTAGTTTCCCGGTCAGCAGACTCTTGGACTGAAATTTTGACCATTGACAAGGGCAAGGCTTCTGGCTTGAAGAAAAATATGGCAGTCATGTCCGGCGGCGGGGTCATCGGGCGGATCCTGGAAGTCGACGCGGTCACTTCCAAGGTCGAATTGATTACGACTACTGACGATTCTGCCAACCGCTTTGCCGTTCAGGCGACAGCCAGCAACGGCAAGACCGTCCACGGGATCATTACTGCGGAATCCGGCGGCACGATTACTTTTACCCAGGCTTCCAGCTCAAGCAAGCTGACCAAGGGGACCAAGGTTTACACCAGTGGCTTGGGCGGGACCTCGCCAAAGGGGCTGTTGATCGGGACGGTTACCAACACGACTAAGGACAGCTTTGGCCTGTCTGACCTGATCAAGATCAAGCCTGCCGGCAACCTGGATGATACTTCCGTGGTAACGGTGGTTAAAAGGAGCGTGACTGGCTAATGCGGATTTTCAAGCAGTGGGTGGTCGCGATCGCCCTTTACGTGGCCATGATTCTGGATGGCTGCCTGGCTGCAGTCCTGCACCAGACCATGAGCTATGGCAATAGCCGGGCATCTTTGCTGCTTTTGCCGATTGCCGTAATGGTAGTGGCCTTTGAAGATGACCGTAATGCCAAGGAAGTCTGGCTGGCTCTGGCGGCCGGGGTTATTGCCGACCTTTACTTTTACGGCATCGTTGGCGTTTACGCGGTAGGGCTGCCGGTTATGTCTGCTTTTGGCCGCTGGTACTCCAGGGTCTTTCCTGAGCTGTTCATCTTCCGCCTGATCGGCCTGTTGCTGATGACGTCCGCTTTCAGCGCCTACGTCTGGCTGATCTTCCGGCTGATCGGCTGGACTCAGGCCAGCCTGGGGCAAGCAGGAATGAGCATCCTTTACACGGCCGGCTGGAGCGCCCTGTTGACGGTCTTGACCTACTGGATTTGGGCTAAACTGGCCCGGAACTATCCATTCCTGGTCGATCTGGACAACTACCGCTACTAGGGCAGCAGACAAAAGGAAAAGAAGAACACAAAAGAGACCGGAAAAATTCCGGTCTCTTTTGTTTGTCTGCTAATGCTTCACAGGCCGCTGCGGCGCTTAGCCCATCAGGTAGTAGACAGCAGTAGCTGCTACGCCGAACAGGGTAATGGCGGCCATCAATATGACCATGACGTTTTCGATTTTTTGGAATGTTGACTTTTTCTTTCTGCGTGCCATCAAGTAGCCCTCCTAAATATTTCGAGAAGTATTTTAACCTTTCTGGCCCTTTTTTGCAATTTGTATGTCTTAATTTCCAATAAAAAGCTAAAATAGGATGAGTTAGATGGAGGAAAAACTATGCTGTTAATTTTTGCTTTGCCTGTGGCCGGCCTGGTCATCGGCATCATCATGAACATGATGCTCCCAAACGGGAGCAAGCTCAACGGGGTGGACGTCATGCCGCTCTTTTTGCTCTACCCTTGCCAGCTGATCACCCAGGTCAAGCAGGTGCCGTCTTTTCTCCCTTACGGCTTTTTGTTCTACTTTATCTTGATCCTCTGCGCCGCCATCCGCTGGGCAGTGATTAATAAGAACATTTCCATGGGGAAGATCTTCCGGGAGTTCTGGTCCTACCTCGACATCTGTTCCTTGCTCTGGTATTTGGGACTCTTGGTAGTCGTTTTGGTCTGACCTGCCACTTGACCGGTCAAAATAACTGATGCGTGAAATGCCTTAGCCTGGCGGCTGAGGCATCTTTTTATGGCAAATTTTTTATTTTTTATGAAATTGTCTTGGCGATTTTTAGATATTGTGGTTTAAAGTGGGGATTTGTGGTAAATTGTTAACAGAAGGGGGGAGCTGGCCATGTTCATGGGCGAATATCAGCATAATCTCGATGCTAAAGGCCGCTTGATCATTCCGGCCAAGTTCCGTGAGCAGGCCGGCAACCGCATGATTTTTACCCGCGGCCTGGATGGCTGCATCTTTGCCTATCCGCCAGAAGAGTGGGCCAAAGTTGAGGCCAAGCTGGCCAAGCTTCCCTTGACCAAGAAGAACGCGCGCAGTTTTACTCGGATGTTCTATTCCGGAGCCATGGAAGGCGAATTTGACAAGCAGGGACGGGTTAATTTGACGCCCATTTTGAAGGATCACGCGGGCCTGAAGAAGGAATGCGTGATTGTCGGCGTTTCCAGCCGAATTGAAATTTGGGCAAAAGAGCGCTGGGACAGCTTCACTGACGAGGCCAACGAAGACTACGACGACATTGCAGAAGGATTGGACGACATCGAGTTATAGGTATGGAATTTAAGCACTTTAGCGTATTATTGCACGAGACGATTGACAACTTAAAGCCCCAGGCTGGCGGCGTGTATGTCGACGCGACTTTTGGCGGCGGCGGCCATGCCCGCTACCTGCTCAGCCAGTTGAGCGCGGGGACCGTCATTGGCTTTGACCAAGATGAATACGCGATCGATACGGCTAAAGAAAACTTTAAGGACTACTTGCAAGCCGACAGTCAGCCAAGACTCCAGCTGGTTCACAACAATTTCAGCCACCTGACTGAAGAACTGGCTAAGCTGGGCTATGACGGCATTGACGGCATCTACTACGATCTGGGCGTGTCCTCCCCGCAGCTGGACCAGGCACAAAGAGGCTTTTCCTACCGCTTTGATGCCCGTTTGGACATGCGGATGGACCAGAGCCAGGATTTTGATGCCTATCAGCTGGTCAATACTTACAGCCAGAAGCAGCTGGCAGATGTCTTGTACCGCTATGGGGACGAGAAGTTTTCCAGACAGATCGCCCGCCGGATCGTTGAGAAGCGGCAGCAGAAGCCAATTGAGACGACCTTTGAACTGGTCGACATTATCAAGGAAGCAATTCCCGCCTATGCCCGGCGGACTGGCGGCCACCCGGCCAAGAAGAGCTTTCAGGCTATCCGGGTGGAAGTCAACCATGAGCTGGATGTCCTCCAAGCCACGCTTGAGGAAGCCATCGCGGCTTTGAAGCCAGGCGGGCGGATTGCTGTGATCACTTTCCAGTCATTGGAAGACAAGATCGTCAAGAAGACCTTTAAGAAATATTCTGAAGTCGAGATCCCGCGGGGGATGCCTGAGGCACCGGCTGACTTGAAGCCAAGCCTGAAGCTGGTCAACCGCAAGCCGATCGTGGCTTCAGCCGAAGAATTGGAAGAAAACAACCGCTCACACAGTGCGAAATTACGAGTAGCGGAAAAGTTGTAGATGAGATAGCAAGGACCACAGAAAATGGCTGGAAGTTCATTAAGAAATTACAATTACGAACCAGAAGAAGTCAACCGACCACAGGAACGCCACGTTCCCGTGGTCAATCCACAGAAAGTACCATATTCTCCTTTTGAGAAGCTGCTGATTGGGGTGGGCTTGATCGCTGCTGTCGTTTTGATTACTTTGAATGTATCCGCCAGCGTTTCAGCCACCTACGCCCAGCATGAGCTGTCTGACGTCAAGCAGTCCATCATCAAGGCCAAGAGCCAGACTTCCGACCTCCAACAGGAAATCGGCGAGCTCTCATCCAGCTCACGCCTGAACAAGATTGCGGCTGAGCAAGGTTTAAAATTGCGGGAAAACAACATTAGGACGATTCGCTAATGAGAAAGACCAATAATCTAAAGAAATTAAAATCCAGAGCACACGCCTATCGGTTCACAGTGGGGAGAGCACTTGAGGTAGTCGTTGCTTTGGTTTTTCTTTTATTTGCTGGCCGCATGCTCTACCTGTCGATTTCCAAGTATATCGATGGACAGGATATCAGCAAGCGGACCGCGGCCATTTACCGGCGAAATACCGTGCTGACGGCCAATAGAGGGACCATCTATGACAAGAACGGCCTGGTTATTGCCCAGGATTCGCATACCTACACGGTCTATGCCATTCTGGACAAGACCTATGTCGACTCTGACAAAAAGCCCCTTTACGTTCAGGACAAGAAGAAGACGGCTGAGAAGCTGGCTACGGTCTTGCCGCTGTCAGCCGCCAAGATCTACAAGTACCTGAACCCCACCAAGAAGAATACTTTCCAAGTGCAGTTCGGGACCGCGGGGACGGGCCTGAACCTCACCCAAAAGAAGCGGATCCAGGCCATGCACCTGACCGGGATCAAGTTCATGGAAACGCCGTCGCGCCTGTATCCAAACGGGGTCTTTGCCTCCAACGTGGTCGGCTACACCTTGAGCAAGAACAACTCGGCGACCAACTCCACCGAACTCTATGGGGTGACGGGGCTAGAGGTTTGGTATGACAAGATTTTGAAGGGGAAAAACGGCTATGAGACTTCAACCGTTGACTCATCCGAATACCAACTGCCAAGCGGGTCGCATTCCTATAAGGCGGCCAAGGACGGCGACAACCTCTACCTGACTTTGGACTCCCAGCTCCAGAACTCCCTGGAGACTTACATGTCCAAGGTGCAGAAAGCCTATCAGCCCAAGGCTTTGACGGCGGTGGTCGAGGACCTGAAGACCGGGAGGATCCTGGCGGCCTCCCAGCGGCCAACCTTCAACGCCCAGACCAAGTCTGGCTTAAGCAAGGCAGGGAGCGACCTGCTGGTTCAGTCAACCTATGAGCCGGGTTCGGTCTTCAAGATTCTTTCTCTGTCTGCCGCCGTCAACAGCGGCAACTACAATCCCAGCGCCTACTACCGGTCCGGTTCAATCACC
Source organism: Lactobacillus porci (assembly GCF_009695985.1). Taxonomy (NCBI): domain Bacteria; kingdom Bacillati; phylum Bacillota; class Bacilli; order Lactobacillales; family Lactobacillaceae; genus Lactobacillus; species Lactobacillus porci. The sequence goes on along the minus strand of NZ_VUMX01000002.1, from coordinate 63,836 downwards.
ATTGGTGGTTCAACCATCTATGACTGGGTCAAGTCTGGCTGGGGGACGATTCCCTTCTCCCAAGCCTTCCCAAGATCATCCAATGTCGGCATGGTCTACCTGGAGCGCAAGATGGGGGCCAAGACCTGGAAGAAGTACCTTAAGGCCTTCCGCATTACCCAGAAGACGGGCGTGACCCTGCCAGGAGAAATGCCGGGCAGCTTGTCCTTCAGCTCTCCTGTCGACCAGGCGGTAACTTCCTTTGGCCAAGGGGTGACGGTCAACGTCATGCAGATGATGCAGGTTTACAGTGCCCTGGCTAACAATGGCCAGATGGTTAAGCCACAATTGGTTGAAAAAATTACCGACGCCAGCGGCAAGACCGTCAAGGGCTACCAGGTTGAAAAGGTGGGCAAGCCGGTCTTTACCGCGGCGACCCGCAAGGTTGTCATGGCCAACATGAAGAAGGTCTTGAACCAAAAGATCGGGACGGGCTACACCTACTACATGAAGGGCAAGGACTTCGGCGTCAAGACGGGGACGGCCCAGATTGCCAAGCCTACGGGCGGCTACATGACCGGGGACAAGAACTATATCTTCTCCGTGGTGGGGATCACCCCAACCAAGAACCCGCGCTACTGCATCTATCTGACGATCAAGCAGCCAAGCCGTCTGGGCTCGGGGGCTGAAACCATCCTGTCCCAGATCTTTAAGCCGATGATGAACCGGATCATCCTGATGTCACAGGGGTCTAAATCGGCTACGGCAGTCGTCAAGACGCCAAGCGTGACCGGCAAGACGGTGGACCAGGCAAAGAAGCTGGCCACGGGCGCGGGCTTGACCCTGGTGCAGCTGGGGACGGGCAAGACGGTGACCAGCCAAAAGGCTGCCGCCGGCAGCTCAGTGACCGTGGGCAGCAAGCTCTTTGTCTTGACCGGCGGCAAGATCACGATGCCGGACATGTCCTCCTGGTCCAGCGAGCAGGTTGAAAATTATGCGAGCCTGGCTGGCCTCAAGCTGAAGCTGACTGGGACCGGCAAGGTCAAATCGCAGAGTCTTTCGGCCGGCAGCCAGCTTAAGCCGGGGATGAAGTTGAAAGTTGTTTTAAAGGAGTAAATCGTTGATGCTAGCAGCTACTATTGCTTTTATTGTTTCCTTGGTGCTGAGCGCCTTGATATTGCCATGGATGATTATCTACATGCGCAGCCATGATGAGGGTCAGCAGATCCGCGGCGAAGGTCCAAAGTGGCACGCCAAGAAGTCCGGGACCCCAACCATGGGCGGAACGGTCTTCGTGCTGGTCGCTTCCATAATCACCATCGTGGCCTGCGCTATGACCGGCCAGTTGACCAAGTCAGTCTGGATGCTGATCGTGGCCCTCTTGGGCTACGGGATCATCGGCTTCCTGGATGATGGTCTGAAGCTTTTCTACAAGCGGAACCTGGGCTTGCGGGCTTGGCAAAAGTTTGCCTTGCAGCTGGTATTGGCTGCAATTATCGTGGCCTTGGCCGCCAGTGACCACTTCAAGTTCGCCTTGTATCTTCCATTCGCGGGCGTGGTCACCAGCACGGCCTTGTTCATCTTCTTTGTCATTTTCTGGCTGGTTGGCTTCTCAAACGCGGTCAACCTGTCAGACGGCCTGGATGGGCTGGCAACCGGCCTGTCCTTTATCGCCTACGGGACCTATGCCTGGCTGGCCTTCAAGGCCGGGCAGGCAGGCGTTTTGATCTTCTGCCTGGCCGTCATGGGGGGCTTGGCTGCCTTCTTCATGTACAACCATAAGCCAGCCAAGATCTTCATGGGCGACGCGGGCTCATTGGCCTTGGGGGGCGGCTTGGCGGCCGTGTCAATCCTGCTCAACCGGCCATGGTCGCTCTTGCTGGTCGGCATTGTCTTTGTCTGTGAGACGGCCTCAGTCATCCTGCAGGTAATTTCCTTCCAGACGACGGGCAAGCGGATCTTCAAGATGACCCCAATTCACCACCACTTCGAAATGCTGGGGTGGAGCGAATGGAAGGTCGACATTGTTTTCTGGATCGTTGGGCTGATCGGCAGCGCCATCTACCTGGCAATTTGGGGTTAAAAATTTAGCAGATTCTAGTTGGAGAGATTCATAGAAAAATGAAACAGATCAAGAAATTCGATCAGAAAAACATTCTGGTATTAGGCTTGGGCCGTAGCGGCTTTGCCGTTTCCAAGCTTTTGCTGGCTTTAGGGGCCAAGCTGACCTTGAACGACAAGGCTGACCTGACTGACGATCCCAAAGCCAAGGAGCTTGCGGCTGCCGGCGTCCGCGTGATTGGCGGCAAGCACCCAGTCGAGCTGTTTGATGAAGAGCACTTTGACTACCTGGTCAAGAACCCGGGGATTCCTTACGAAAACCCAATGGTCGTCAAGGCCCAGGAAAAGCAGGTGCCAATCATCACCGAACCAGAAGTCGCGCTGAGCGCGGCTGATTCCAAGTACGTCTGCGTCACCGGCTCAAACGGCAAGACCACCACGGTCATGCTGACCGCGCGGATTCTGGACCACTTCCTGGCCAAGTCCGGCCACCACGCTTACGCGGTGGGCAATATCGGGATTCCGATTTCAGAGGTCGTGCTGGACAAGGCTGACAAGGACGACATTCTGGTCTGTGAAATGTCCAGCTTCCAATTGCTGGGCGTGACTGACATTGATCCAAAGGTGGCTGCCATCGTGGACATCTACCACAACGTCCACCTGGACTACCACAAGACCTTTGAAAACTACGTGAATGCCAAGCTGAACGTAGCCCGCTTCCAAAAGGAGGACGACTTCTTCCTGGCCAACTTTGACCAGAAGGACATCCTGGCCCAGGAGCAAGCAGCAACTAAGGCCAAGATTCTGACCTTCAGCGAGAGTGATCCGAGTGCCGACTTCTACATTGGCGATGGCTACTTGATGCACAAGGATGACAAGATGATGAAGATTGCCGACATCAAGTTGCCAGGCATCCACAACCTGCAGAACTCCTTAGTTGCCATCGGCATCAGCACCCTGATGGGGGCTGACAAGGATGACATCTACGCGGTCTTGTCAACTTTCAAGGGGGCCCGCCACCGTCTGCAATACGTGACGACCCTGCATGGCGCCCGCGTCTACAACGACTCCAAGTCAACCAACATTGAAGCCGCCACGGTAGCCATTCCGTCATTTGACCAGCCGGAAGTCCTGCTGGCCGGCGGCTTGGACCGGGGATTCGTCTTTGATGACCTGGTTGAGCTCTTCAAGAAGCACGTCAGAGCAATCGTCCTTTACGGCGAAACCCGCTACCTGCTGGCTGATGCAGCCCGCAAGGCCGGCATCAAGAATATCGTGATCGTCGATAACCTTAAGGAAGGGGTTCTGGCCGCGGCCAAGCTGGTCAAGTCCGGTGAGGTGCTCCTGTTCTCGCCAGCCTGCGCTTCCTGGGATCAGTTCAAGACCTTTGAGCAGCGCGGCGACTTGTTCATGCAGTACATTGAAGAATTGAAAGCCAAAGAAGAAAAGTAAAAGAAAGATCAGAATAGAGAAGAGAAGCAGAACAAAATGAGAGTTATTTTTTCAGGCGGCGGCACTGGCGGCCACATCTATCCAATCATGGCCTTGATTGACCGGCTTAAGGAACGGGGCATCTGCACCAATGATGAAATCCTCTTTGTCGGAACCAAGAAGGGGCTGGAGTCAAAGATCGTTCCTGCCGCGGGCGTCAATTTTACAACCATCGACATCCAGGGCTTTGACCGCAAGCACCCGCTCAAAAACTTCAAGACCATCAGCTTGTTCATGCAGGCCACCAAGAGTGCCCGCAAGATTTTGAAGGACTTCAGGCCAGACGTCGTTCTGGGCACTGGCGGCTACGTCTCAGGCGCGATCGTCTATGAAGCCAGCCGGATGAAGATCCCGACCATGATTCATGAATCCAACTCGGTCGTCGGCGTGGCCAACAAGTTCTTAGGCCACTTCGTGGACAAGATCTGCTACACCTTTGATGACGCCGCTAAGGAATTTCCGGAAAAGAAGAAGCTGGTCAAGACTGGCAACCCCCGCTCCCAACAGGTTCTGAGCGTCAACGCCGAGCCGGTTGACCTGGAAAAAGAGCTGGGCTTGAATCCATCAGTGCCGACCGTACTGGTCTTTGGGGGCTCACGTGGGGCTTTGGCCATCAACAGAGTCATGCTCAAGAGTCTGATGGAATTGAAGAAGAAGCCTTACCAAGTCATCTGGGCCACTGGGACCTACTACTATGACGCGGTTGAAAAGAAGCTTAAGGACATCGACTATGGCCAGTCAATCAAGATCGTGCCATACATTGCCAACATGCCGGGCCTTTTGCCAGAAATGACCTGCGTCGTTTCCCGGTCTGGCGCGACCAGCCTGGCTGAATTTACGGCTTTGGGCGTGCCGGTCATCCTGATTCCTAGTCCAAACGTGACCCACAACCACCAGATGAAGAATGCCCAGGACCTGGAAAAGGCGGGGGCCGCGCTCTTGATCGCCGAAGACGACTTGAACGAGAACACCTTCGTCTCATCCATTGACCACCTGCTCTTGGATGAAAGCTGCTCTGAAAAGATGCGCGAAGCCTCCAAGAAGCTGGGCGTCCCGGATGCATCTGACCAAGTCATCCAGGTGATGGAAGACCTTGCCAAGAACTAGCCGCTTGTAGAAAGGAGGGGAGCTAATGGCGCGCATTACCAAGAAAGACCCGAAAGATGAACTGGCAAAATTCCTCCGCCATGATGAGGAGCGCAACCAGCAAAAGGAGGACCGCCGCAAGGTTTCTTCCCAGCTTCCCTCATTGCAGCGGGAAAGACGGCGGAGCCTGCTGACGCGCTTGGGCTCAATCATCGTGGTCTGCCTGCTCATTATCTGTGCCTTGGCCTATTACGTCTCGCCTTACGCGGACGTCTCCACGGTCCGGATTTATGGGGCCGGCGATCTGGATGCCAAGAGCCTGGTCAGGGCCAGTGAGATCACGGCTTCTGACAAGGTGCTTGACTCCTTGCGCAGCAACCAGAAGATCAGTCGGAAATTGTCAAAGACCTTCCCTGAAGTCGGCTCGGTCAAGTTGACCCTGTCAGGACTGAATACCTTGAACTTCAAGGTTAAAGAGCGTAGGGTGATTGGCTACGTCAAGGCCGGATCGGTCTACCGCAAGATCCTCTCCAATGGGGGACTGGGAACTAAGACCTTGTCCTGGAACGAGGTCGACCATGACAAGCCCCTGTTTATCGGCTACAGCAAGACTGTCTCCTTAAAGACCAATCTGAAGATCTTTAACTCTTTCCCTGACTACTTCAAGGACCAGGTCAAGATGCTGTCGGGCAACACCCGCCGCAAGACCCAGATGATCATGGTCATGAAAGATGGCAACGTCATCATCGGCAACACCGCGACCATCCGCTCCAAGGTCAAGTACTACAATGCCATTAAGCAGGACTTGACGGAGAAGAGCGTCATCGACATGGAAGTCGGGGCCTTTACCAGACCTTTGACTGCCGAAGAGAAAAAAGCCTACGGGATTTCTTAGCTTTTCAGTGGAAAAATAGTGTATGATTATCTTTATTATTATGAATGAGTAATTGGAGGAATGTAGCTTGGACAATTCAAATCTTTTGGTAGGCTTAGACATGGGGACTACCTCCATCAAAGTGGTCGTGGCTGACGCCAGCCGGCAGGGGCTGCAGGTTATTGGCGCGGTTGCTGCGCCCACCAAGGGGATGCGCCACGGCAAGATTGTCGATATCGATCAGGCCGCTGATTCCGTCAGAAATGCCATTCGCCTGGCAGCTGAAAAGACCAACAGCAAGATCTACCGGGTAGTGACCGCCGTGCCGGTCAGCCTGCTGCAGCTGGAGAACGTGGCTGGACTGATCAACATCAATGAGACAGAGCATGAAGTAAGCGACGAGGACGTCAGAAACGCGATCCGTTCGGCCATCAAGGCTGGGCAAAAGAAGGACCGGCGGGCCGTGGCTTTTTTCCCAAGCCGCTTCGTGATTGACGGCGAGAAGGAAGTTGACGATCCCCGGACCATGATGGCCCGGTCCCTGGTCGTTCGCGGGGTCATGATGACCGCGCCGGCGGCTGACCTGCACAACATCAACTCCGTGCTCAAGCATGCCGGAATCGGCAACAACTTCTTCGTGCCGGCTCCAATGGCGATTTCCGCGGTTGCCCTGGATGAGGCTGAGCGCACTTTTGGCGCCATTCTGCTTGACATGGGCGGCGGCACGACGACCGCGACCGTGATCCGGGACAGCCAGATCAAGTACGCGACCGTTGACCTCAAGGGGGCCAGCGACATCACCCACGACATTTCCGTGGTTCTGTCAACGACCATGAGCGACGCGGAAGCCCTCAAGCGCGACTACGGCTATGCTTTGCCAAGCCTGGCCTCAGAAAATGAGAAGTTTGCCGTCAAGGCCGTGGGCCAGGACAAGGAGACCATGGTCAGCGACAAGTATCTCAGCGAGATCATCAATGCCCGCTTGCAGCAGATCCTGCGCCGGGTTGGCAAGGGCCTTTACAAGCATGGTGCTCTGTCCTTGCCAGCTGGCGTGATCATTACTGGCGGCAGTGCCCTTTTGCAGGGAATCGATGAGCTGGTAGCGGAGGACTATGACGTCAAAGCCAAGATCTATCAGCCAGCCCAGATTGGCCTGCGCAATCCGGTCTACGCGGTTGCCTACGGGCTGGTCAACTATGCCCATCAGTTAGCCGATATCGGCTACTTGGCCAACAGCGTGCTCTATGACGACCGGGCATATGCCTCCAATGAAGCGGGAGTTTCTGCTGCCAGCCGGCCAAAAATTGCTAAAAGACCAGCGGTAAGTACTGAAACTCAAGCAAAAGTAGCTTATAATGATACTAAGCATGCTGAGCAGGAAGCTGCTCATGATCTGGACGATGAGCCAGAAATGGATACAAATAATAACAAAAATAAAGACAAAGGCTTAGCTGCATTTCTCAGAAAGTTCTTTGATTAAGGGTGGTAGTAGATGGATTTTACTTTTGATTCAGACGACAACAATAACGCAGTGATCAAGGTGATCGGCGTCGGTGGTGCCGGCGGCAATGCGGTCAACCGGATGATCGAAGACGGCGTCCAAGGCGTGTCCTTCATCGCGGCCAACACGGACGTGCAAGCACTCAACAGCAACAATGCTGAAGTGAAGATTCAATTGGGGCCAAAACTGACCCGGGGACTGGGAGCAGGCTCTCATCCAGAAACCGGGCAAAAGGCAGCCGAAGAAAGCGAAGAAACGATTGAAGAAGCCTTGAAGGGCGCGGACATGATCTTCATCACCGCCGGCATGGGCGGCGGGACTGGGACTGGTGCCGCTCCAGTCATTGCCAAGATTGCCCGGGAAACGGGGGCCTTGACGGTCGGCGTCGTTACCCGGCCATTCAGCTTTGAAGGCCCTAAGCGGTCAAAGAACGCTGCTGAAGGGATTGCCAAGCTGAAGGAATACGTTGACACTTTGGTCATCGTTGCCAACAACCGCCTGCTGGAAATCGTCGACAAGAAGACGCCGATGATGGAAGCCTTCAAGGAAGCCGACAACGTCCTCAAGCAAGGGGTGCAAGGCATTTCCGACCTGATCACTTCAACCGACTACGTGAACTTGGACTTTGCCGACGTAAAGACGGTCATGGAGAACCAAGGGGCAGCTTTGATGGGGATCGGCCGTGCCAGCGGCGAGAACAGAACCGTCGAAGCTACCAAGATGGCGATTTCTTCACCGCTTTTGGAAGTCTCAATCGATGGGGCCAAGCAGGTACTGCTGAACATCACTGGCGGTCCGGACTTGACCTTGTTTGAAGCGCAAGACGCCTCAGAAATCGTGGCCAACGCGGCTGGCGAAGACGTCAACATCATCTTCGGTACTTCCATCAACCCTAACTTGGGCGATGAGGTCGTGGTTACGGTAATTGCCACCGGGATTGACGATGAAGCTGAAGAAGAAGCTTCCAAGCAGCTGCCGGGACGCGGTCACCAAGTTGCCGCCCACGCTGAAGAAAAGACGGTCAAGGCAGCGCCAAAGATTTTGGCTGAAGAAGCATCAGCTCCAGAAGCGCCGGCGCCAGAACCAGTTCCAGAAGCGCCAAAGGCCAAGGAAGCAGAGCCGCGCCAAGCAAGCAGCATGGTGGATCCAACCAGCGTCTGGGGCTTGAACGACGATTATGACCGCCGCGGGACTGCTGACCGGGCCGAAGAAAAGCAGGCTGAAGAGCCAGCTTTTGACGACAAGGGGCAAGACAGCATTTCACAAATCGATATCAACACGGACTACGACGATGACGATGATGACGACGACATCCCATTCTTCAAGCATCGTCGTGACCGTTAAAGGAGGTTAGGCAAATGGCAGGTAAAGGTACTTTTTCTAAGTTCTTTGGCTTTGAAGAAGAACAGCCAAAGGAAGATTACTATGATGACGAAGAGGTCCAGGCTGAAAGCAGCTACGCCAGCAATGCAAGCAACGCCAACAATGTCGTTTCAATCAAGTCTGGCTTGAGCAGCAAGCAAAAGAGCGAAATCGTGATCTATGAGCCACGGGTTTACTCAGATGCCAAGGAAATCGCGCAGAACCTGTTGCACGACAAGGCGATCATCATCAACTTCAGCCGGATGGATGACGGCTCTGCCCGCCGGGTAGTTGACTTCATCACTGGGACTGTTTACGCCCTTGAAGGGGAAATCCAGCGCGTCGGCAACAAGATCTTCCTGGCAACGCCAAAGAACTTCCAAACCGATGGCAAGGTAACTGAATTGCTCGACAAGAAAGACAACTTGAGCTAATGAACTTTTTATACACGCTGTACAGGATTCTGTACTATCTGCTGGAAATTTACAGCTTCGTGATCGTCATTGACGCCCTGATGTCATGGGTGCCGTCAATCCGCAACTCGAGCCTGGGTCAGTTCATCGACCGGATGGTTGAGCCATACGTGCGCTTGTTCAGACAAGGCCCGCTCTTGAAGCTGATGTACGCTACCGGAATCGATATTTCGCCAGTGATTGCCCTGTTTCTGATCTATTTCGTTCAGAGCTACGCGCTTGGCTGGCTGTTCAATATCTTAGCGAGGATTTTTGCATGATGCAGCGCAGACAAGCCAGCGCTTTTTATCCACATTTTGAACCAGAAGAAAGACCAACAATCGACTACTTTGTTGGTCTTTTTAATCGGCTGATTTTTAAGCATGAAGCCATTCTGACCCACTTCCTTGACCCGCGCGAACGCGAGATCCTGGAGACGGTCGTTGGGGGCGAGGCCGTGCTGCAGGAATTTGGCGGCTACCAGGCAGCTGAGAAAAAGCGGGTCTATCTAAGTGAGGACTGGGAAAACCTTAAACCGGATGATTACAAAATCGTTCTCTATCAGATTGATTATCCGCAAAAGTTTGCCCAGCTGCGTCATGGGCAGATCTTGGGCAGCTTGGCCAATTCCGGAGTGGAAGTGGCCACTTTTGGCGACATTGTCACTGATGGGCAGGGAACGTGGCAGTTCTTCGCTGAAGCTGAGCTGAGCGACTTCTTTGACCGGCAGATCGACCGGATTGGGCGGACCCGCGTCCGTCTTCACCAAGTGCCTTTAAAAGAGCTGACAGCCATTGAGGACAATTCAGTGACTGAGAGTGCTGTAGCCTCGTCAATGCGCTTAGACGCGCTTTTAGCGGCCGTCACGGGCAAGAGCCGGTCCCAGCTTAAAGAAGCCTTCACGGCTGGCGACGTCAAGCTGAACTGGCATGAGGAGGCTGCTCCGGAGAAAATTGCCGCCATCGGCGACATGATCAGTCTCCGGCACTTTGGCCGCTTGCAAATCAGTGGCATCAAGCCCACCAAAAAGGGGCGCCTGCACCTGGACTACCAGCTTTGGCGGTCTAGCAGCAAATAATTATTTGACAAAGCGGCCTGTCATGCCGTAAACTTCATTACTGTAGACAGACGCTACAAAGAAACGGCAGCGCCTGTCAGCTTAACTTGGAATAACAAGCAAACCGACAGTAAGCTCAAGGACGCAAGCAGCGAGTCAGCGAGGGTGCGAGGCTGACAATAGTCCAGCGAGCGATCGGCTGCCAATTGGTTTGACCGGCGGTCCGCACGATACGCGGATACAAGCGGGGTCTCTTTGAGGCCCAATTTAGGTGGTACCACGATTGTCTCGTCCTATTGGGGACGAGACTTTTTTGTTTGGGTTCGCTATTCCACGTTCGCTGTTCAGTTGTTTTAGTTTCTAGTATTTTTAGTTTTTAGTATATTTTTAGTTTTGAAAGGACTTAGCCATGCGCGTAAAGGATACTCTTAACCTGGGCAAGACCAAGTTCCCAATGCGCGGCAACCTGCCTAAGCGGGAAGCTGAATGGGAAAAGCAATGGGAAGACAATAAGCTGTATGAAAGACGTTTGAAGCTCAACGAAGGCCACGAACGCTTTGACCTGCACGATGGCCCGCCATTTGCCAACGGGAACATCCACATGGGTCACGCTTTGAACAAGATTACCAAGGACATCATCGTCCGGACCAAGAACATGGAAGGCTACTATGCCCCATACATTCCTGGCTGGGATACCCACGGCCTGCCAATTGAGCAGCAATTGACCAAACAAGGCGTTGACCGCAAGACCATGGATCGGGCTGCTTACCGGGAGCTTTGCCGGCAATTTGCCATGGAACAGATTGAAAAGCAGCGGACTGACTTCAAGCGCCTGGGCGTAATCGGCGACTGGAAGCACCCATACATTACCTTGCTGCCGGAATTTGAAGCAGCTGAAGTCCGCGTCTTCGGCAAGATGTACGAAAATGGCTACATCTACCAAGGCAAGAAGCCAGTCTACTGGTCATGGTCCAGTGAATCAACCCTGGCTGAAGCCGAAGTTGAATACCATGACGTTGAATCCCCATCCATCTACATCTCCTTCCCAGTCAAGGACGGCAAGGGCAAGCTGGATGAAAAGGACACCTACTTCCTGATCTGGACGACTACTCCATGGACCATCCCTTCAAACCAAGGGATCGCCGTCAACCCGAAGTTTGACTACTCAGTCGTCAAGGTTGGCGACCGCCGCTACGTTGTCGGCACTGACCGCCTGGAAGCCGTAGCCAAGATCTTGAACTGGGAAGACTACGAAGTCGTTCAGCACCTCAAGGGGACTGATATGGAATACATGGTGGCCAAGCACCCATACATCGAAGGCCGCGAAAGCCTTTTGATGGAAGCCGTCTACGTTACTGCCGAAGACGGTACCGGCTTGGTCCACACCGCTTCCGGCTTTGGTGAAGACGACTACAACACCGCCATGCGCTATGGCTTCAAGGTGCTTTCACCAATGGACGCCAAGGGCTGCTTTACTGAAGAAATCCCTGACAAGGACCTGGTTGGCAAGTTCTACACGGATACCAACGAGATCGTCAAGGACAAGCTGGCCGCTGCCGGCAACCTGCTTCACTACAGCACTTTTGTCCACTCAGCCGCCCACGACTGGCGGACCAAGAAGCCAGTCGTCTACCGGGCAACGACCCAATGGTTTGCGTCAATTTCCAAGTTCAGAGACCAGATTTTGGACCAGATCGAAAAGACCAGCTTCTACCCATCATGGGGCAAGACCCGTTTGTACAACATGATCAAGGACCGCGGCGACTGGGTAATTTCCCGCCAGCGGGCCTGGGGCGTGCCATTGCCAATCTTCTACGCTGAAGACGGCACGGCGATCGTGACTCCAGAAACCATCGACCACGTTGCCAACCTGTTTGCCAAGGAAGGGTCAAACGCCTGGTTCACCCACCCAGTAGAAGACCTGCTGCCAGCAGGCTTTACTTCCGAGCACTCACCAAACGGCAAGTTCACCAAGGAAACTGACATCTTGGACGTTTGGTTCGACTCAGGGACGTCATGGGCCGGCACCCGAGCTTTGGGAGCCGACATGGAATACCCAACCTCAATGTACCTGGAAGGGTCCGACCAATACCGTGGCTGGTTCAACTCAAGTTTGATCACTTCCGTTGCCACTAACGGCGTGGCTCCATACAAGTCAATCCTGTCCCAAGGCTTTACCTTGGATGACAAAGGCCGCAAGATGTCCAAGTCCCTGGGCAACGTCATCGTTCCTAACGAAGTCATCGCCAAGATGGGGGCGGAAATCATCCGCCTGTGGGTTGCTTCAGTTGACGCTTCCGGCGACGTGGCGGTTTCAATGGATATCTTCCGCCAAATGTCAGAAGCCTACCGGAAGATCAGAAACACCTTCCGCTTCATGCTGGCCAACACCACTGACTTTGATCCGGCCAAGAACCGGGTGGCCTACAAAGACATGCGCTCAATCGACAAGTACATGGAAGTGAAGCTGAACGACCTGATCGCTGAAAGCCGGGTAAGCTATGACAGCTACGACTTCAACGACGTTTACAAGTCAGTCTTCAAGTACATCACCAACGACTTGTCTGCCTTCTACCTTGACTTTGCCAAGGACGTCCTTTACATCGAATCCAAGGATTCCTTTGCCCGCCGGTCAATGCAGACCGTGATCTACGACACGGTAGTCAAATTGGCCAAGATCCTGGCGCCAATCCTGCCGCACACTATGGGTGAAGTTTGGCAATACCTCAAGGAAGACGAAGATGACGTCTACCTGGCAAACTTCCCTGAAGTTGCCGACTACCCGGATGCAGACGAACTGAAGGCCAACTGGCACGAATTCATGAAGCTGCGGGACGACGTCCTTAAGGCTTTGGAAGAAGCCAGAAACTCCAAGCTGATCGGTAAGTCATTTGAAGCCAGCGTGACCGTCTACCCAGATGACGAAGTCAAGCAGGCCTTGGAAGCCATTGGCGATGAAGACTTCCGCGAAATCTTGATCGTTTCTGACCTGAAGTTTGGCCAAGGGGAAGCTCCAGCCAGCGCCCAAAAGCTGGACCACTCCAGCGTGGCCGTCAGCCATGCTGAAGGCGAGGTCTGCCCACGCTGCCGGATGTACAGAAGTGACGTCGGCGTTGACGCCAAGCTGCCAGAATTCTGCGGCCGCTGCGCCAAGATCATTGAAACCGACTTCCCAGAAGCCGTAGAGGAAGGTTTTGAAAACTAATGCGCACGGGAGTTGTAAAGCAGTTTGAGCCAAAGGCCAGCTTTGGCTTCATCGAAGACGACCAAAACCACAAGTCATATTTTGTCTTTTATACCGCCATCAAGGAGGAGGGCTATAAGAGATTGGAAGCAGGCCAGCGCGTGCGCTACCAGCTGGCTCAGGGCAAGAACGGCCTGCAATGCATCAATGTTTACTTGGCCAAAGACTAAGCAAAGGAATTAATGTATGGAATTAAAGGAAACTGAAGTTTCGTCCAAAGAGCTTTTCCATGGAGGCTTCATCTCCCTTCATGTGAATACGGTGCGGCTGCCAAATGGCAAGACCGCTACCCGCGAGCTTGTCGACCATGGTCCAGCCGCCGCGGCCATCTGCATCAACGACCAAAAGGAGATGCTCCTGGTTGAGCAGTGGCGTGAGGCCATCAAGCAGCTCACGCTCGAAATTCCAGCCGGAATGATCGACGACACTGACGTGAGTCCTTTGGATGCAATGAAACGGGAGTTAAACGAAGAAGGCGGCCTCAAGGCCGACTATTGGGAGCAGGTGGCGGAATTCTACACCTCTCCCGGCTTTAGCAATGAAAAGCTGTACCTCTACTACTGCGATACGCTGACCGCAGCCGAAGACAAGTCGCCGCTTGACGACGACGAGTTTTTGACTGCCAGCTGGTACAGCTTGGAAGAATTGAAGAACCTGTTGACAGAGGGCAAAATCGTTGATGCCAAGACCATATACGCGATTTCCGTATGGGAAAACATGCTGCTGACCGGTTCAGAAGGTTAGAGGTTCCATGTCAGAGAAACGTTCAGACTACCGGCGCCGGCAGGCGCAAGAAAAAAGCCCTTGGCTTGATGATCAGGAGGAAGCAGCTGGTTCAGCTGCTTCTTCTGCTCATGGCCCAGGCAAAAGCAGACAAAATCAGCTAAAGACCAGCCTCTCCAGCGAGGATAAGGCGCAAAGGCTGAAAAAAAGACTAAACTTTGCTATCCTTATCGTGTGTCTATTAATCGTGGCAGTTTTGCTGATTTTGTTTAAGCTTTAAAATTGAATTGAGGAAATATATATGAAGATTGCGATCGTAGTACCAATGGCTGAAGAAGCCGAGTTTTATCGTCATTATTTTTCCTCTGAAAAGAAGGAAATGTTCGGTTCGACAGAATTCGAACATTTTTCTGTTCAGGGGAATGATCTCTACCTGGGGCTGACGGGGATCGGCAAGGTCCAGGCGGCGATGAACCTGTCCAGCCTCCTGGCCTGTGAGAAAATCGACCTGGTCATTTTGACCGGGTCAGCAGGCTCTTTGCAAAAGGACATCCACCGCAAGGACCTGGTCTTGCCAAACGCCTTTGCCTACCATGATGCCCATAACACCAGTGCCGGCAACTACGTTGAAGGACAGATCCCGCAAGAGCCGGCGCGCTTCCTCCTGGACAGCCCGGAAAGAGAAGACTTCAAACACTACCTGGAAAGAAAGGGCGTGGCCTACAAGGAAGGGCTGGTAGTCACTGGCGATTCCTTCATTTCTTCGCAAGCCCAAAAAGCCGCGATCCTGAAGAACTTCCCAGACGCCCTGGCCGTTGAAATGGAAGGGGCGGCCTTTGCCCAGGTTGCCTACCACTTTGGCACCCCGCTGATTGCCCTGCGCGCGATTTCCGACAATGGCGATGAGAATGCCGACAACGATTTCGTGGCCTTTGTCAAGGAAGTTGGCGCCAAGGCAGCTGAATTGATTGTTGACTATCTGAAGGAGAACAAGCTTTGAGTTTAAGCAAGAACGTTTATTTGGATAACGCGGCAACGACCCCGATGTCGCCAAGCGTGGTCGACCTGATCGCGGATGAGATGCGGAATGATTTTGGCAATGCCTCAAGCACCCACAGCTTTGGCCGCGAGGCCAGACGCGTGGTTGAGCATGCCCGCCAGACCATTGCCAAGGCGATCAACGCCAAGGATCAGGAGATCATCTTTACTTCAGGCGGGTCTGAATCAAACAACACCGTAATTTTTGGCGTGGCCGAAATGCGGCAAAAAGCGGGCAAGCACCTGATCACGACCAAGATTGAGCATGAGTCAGTCTTGAAGTCCATGCAGCACCTGGAAGAGCTGGGCTTTGACGTGACCTACCTGGACGTGGATGAGACGGGCCACATTGACCTGAACCAGCTTAAAGAAGCCTTGACCCCGGACACGATTCTAGTGTCGGTCATGGCCGTCAACAACGAGGTCGGCTCAGTCAACCCGCTCAAGGAAATCGGCGAGATCGTCAAGGACTCCAATGCCTACTTCCACGTTGATGCCGTTCAAGGCCTGGGCAATATCGACATTGACGTCCAGGACATGAACATCGACTTTTTGTCAACGTCAGCCCACAAGATCAATGGGCCCAAGTTCTTGGGCTTCCTGTATGAGCGCGACGGCATCCGCGTGCCCAACCGGATTTACGGCGGGGACCAGGAAATGAAGCGGCGGGCCGGCACGGAGAACGTGCCTGGCATTGCCGGCTTTGGCAAGGCAGTTGAAGAAGTGCAGGAAGTGGCCAAGGCTGACCTGCAGGCCAAGTATGCCGGCTTTCAGAAGCTGATCCTGGACACGCTGGACCAAAACGGGGTGGCATATGAAGTCAACAGTCCCTTGACTGGCCTGGTTTCCCACCACGTCTTGAATCTCCGCTTGAACGGGGTGTCCACCTATGTCCTGATTGCCAACCTGGACCTGGCCGGCTTTGCCGTCTCTGGCGGTTCAGCCTGCACGGCCGGCAGCCTGACCCCATCGCACGTCTTGACCGCGATGTTTGGGGCCAAGTCGCCGCGGGTCAGCGAATCAATCCGGGTATCCTTTGGCCGCTACAACACGGCTGAGGAAGTCCAGGCCTTTGCCGACGCCTTGGTGGAAATCGTGGAAAAGATCAAGGCCCGGCAGGCCAAAGACTAAATGGTTGCTTTTTTAAGCAGAGTTACTTACAATTTACAAGTGAGGTTTTTACTTTATGGCTAATACTGTGAATATCAATGGCGACAAACGCAAGTTTACCCTGGCACCAGACATCAAGCTCTATGCTTTGATCGATGCCGGCTTTCAAAAGACGCCGCGCGGCAATTTCGTGTACAAGCACCCGCTTTACAATGAATCGCCATACAACGCGACGACGGAGCTGAAGATGACCGTCACCAGCGACTTGAGCCGCCTGACCATGGTCGTCACTGATCCTAGCGGCCTGCAGAAAGTAAACATCTTTAAGAACAAGCAGCTGGCACCTACGGTGGAGCTTTTGGACTATATCCTCAAAGACCTCGAGGACCGCAAGATTTTAGTAGAAGTTAAGTAAAGGATTGAATTTGCATGGTTGACAATAGCAAGATTAGAGTCGTTGTTGGGATGAGCGGCGGGGTGGACTCATCAGTTTCCGCCCTGCTGCTCAAGCAGCAAGGCTATGACGTCGTCGGCGTCTTTATGAAGAACTGGGACGACACTGACGATGACGGTGTTTGCACGGCTACGGAAGATTACGAAGATGTCAAGAAGGTTGCTGACAAGATCGGCATCCCTTACTATTCGATCAACTTTGAAAAAGAATACTGGGAGCGGGTCTTCCAGTACTTCTTGAAGGAGTACAAGGCGGGCAGAACGCCAAATCCCGACATCATGTGCAACACGGAAATCAAGTTCAAGGCCTTTTTGGACTACGCGATGAATCTGGATGCCGACTACCTGGCCATGGGCCACTACGCCAAGACGGTCAAGGATGAGAACGGGCTCGTGCACATGATGCGGCCAAAAGACGGGAATAAGGACCAGACCTACTTCTTGAGCCAGCTGACTCAAGAGCAGATCAAGAAGGCCATCTTCCCCCTGCAGGATCTGACCAAGCCGCAAGTCCGCAAGATCGCGGAAGAAGCCGGCCTGGCCAACGCCAAGAAGAAGGATTCAACCGGGATCTGCTTCATCGGCGAGCGGAACTTCAAGCACTTCCTGAGTGAATTTTTGCCAGCCCAAGGCGGCGACATGGTGACCCCGGACGGCAAGGTCGTAGGCCACCACGCCGGCTTGATGTACTACACGATCGGCCAGCGGCAGGGTTTGGGCTTGGGCTCAACCAAAGAATCGACCGCGCCGTGGTTTGTCGTTGGCAAGGACCTGAAGACCAACCAACTGATCGTTGAGCAGGGCTACGACAGCCCGCGCTTGTACGCGACCAGCCTGAAGGCCTCCGGGATGACCTTCTTTACCGGCAACCCGGACCACGACCTTGAATTCAAGGCCACGGCCAAGTTCCGCTACCGTCAGTGCGACGTGGGCGTGAGCGTGAAGTACCACGCCAGCGACCGGACGGCCGACGTCTACTTCGACGAGCCAGCCCGGGCAGTGACGCCAGGCCAAGCCCTGGTTTTGTATGACGGCGAGGAATGCTTGGGCGGCGGCAATATTGATGCTGCCTTCCAAGGCGACCAGCAGATGCAACTGGTCTAATGAATCAGCAGAATTGCCAGAGATGGGACCAATTTGGCCCCATCTTTTTTCGTTTGCTTTGGCCCTTTTGCCGGAGATTGCTATAATAGTAGCGATAGTTACGAGAGGCGATAAAAATTATGGAAATTTATTTTGTAAGACACGGCAAGACTGAATGGAATTTGGAAAGGCGCTTCCAAGGCGGGCACGGGGATTCCCACCTGCTGCCGGAAAGCTACGCCGACATTGAAAAACTAGGCAAGTACCTGCGCAAGACCAAGTTCCGGGCCGTCTATGCCAGTCCCCTGGAAAGGGCGCGGACCACGGCCTTGAAGCTGGAGGAGGCCATGAACTGCAGCCTGCCCGTTCATATTGACGAGCGCTTGCGGGAGATGAACCTGGGCAAGATGGAAGGGGAGAAGTTCGACAAGATCGCCGAGCTTTATCCAGAACAGATTGACGACTTCTGGCACCACCCGGAAAAGTTCGATGCCGCGTCAATCGATGCTGAATCCTATCCGCACGCCATGGAGCGCGGCTTGTCATTTGGCCGGGAAATGTCTATGAAGTACCCGAGCAAGGAAGACAAGATTCTGGTCGTCAGCCATGGGGCGGTTCTGTCTGCCATCATGGGGGCGCTTTTGGGCTATGACGTCAAGCACGTCAGACAGAACGGGGTCATCTACAACACCAGCGTAACCATCCTGGCCAGCCGGCCGGACGGGCAGTACTTCGACCTGGTCAAGTGGTCCGACGTCACGCCTTTAGGCAAGCAAATGTCAGAAACGGATGGACTCTAATGGATAAGCAGATCGCTGAAATGTACGCGGACGGCAAGGTTAACGAGGCCATTCACGCCTTGATTGGAAAAATCGATGCCGATCCGCGCGAGACCGACAACTACCTGCAGCTGGCTTCCTACCTCTTGGAACAGGGCAGCCCGGAGCAGGCGCAGAAGCTCTTGGTCCAGGCCAAGGGCTTAATCAAAAATCCCCAGGACGTGGACTATGACTTGGCGGTTGCCTACTATGCCCAAGGGGAGTTCAATAAGTCCCTGGCGCTTTTGAATCAGATTCCCAATGATGACGACACCCTTTACCAGAAGGCCTTGGTCTACCTGAAGACGGGACAGAATGAAAAAGCCCTGGCCCACGCCTTATCCATCAAGCGGGTGGACGACCACGTGAAGGAGCTCTTAGGCGACATCTGGCTGGCCCTTGGCGAGCTGAAGGCGGCCAGTGCTTCTTATGCCAGCATTCCGGAAAAGCAGCGGACGGCCAAGGTCAATTTTCTCCTGGGCGTCAGCTGGCATGGCCGCGACCGGGACCGGGCGGAGAAATTTTTTGCCAGAGCCAAGAAAATGGATCCCAAGTACTACAAGCAGGCACGGGACCAATATGCCAGCATCATGAAGCTGGTTGCCGGCAAGAACAAGAAGGAGCAGTAGCATGACCGAATTTACCGGAAAACTGAAAAGCATCATCTTTGAGAGCGCCGACAGCCTCTTCAAGATTTTGGTCGTGGAGATCCAGGGCGAATTGGCTGACTACGCTGATGACGAGATCAAGGTGACCGGCAATTTCGGCGACCTGGAGGAAGACGGGGACTACCGCTTCAGCGGCCAGCTGGTTGAGCACCCCAAGTACGGGACCCAGTTTCAGGCTGACTCCTGCACGCGGGTTTTGCCCAGCGAAAGCGGCGGGGTGGAGAAGTACCTGGCCAGCGACAAGTTTCCCGGGATCGGCAAGAAGGCGGCGGAAAAGATCGTCCAGGCCCTGGGGCCAAATGCCCTTAAGCTTTTGCAAAGCGATCCGGCCAAGATTGACCAGCTGGGCCTGAAGCCCAAGCAGAAGCAGAGCCTCTTAAACGGCCTGCGGGACACGGACAACCTGTCGGAAATGCTGGTGGAATTGGCCAACTGGGGCATCAATAAGCGGACAGCTGGCCAGCTCTACAAGAAATACCATGAGCAGGCCCTTTCCAAGCTGCAGGAAGACCCCTACGCGCCTTTGGGGGACGTGTCCGGCTACTCCTTCAAGGCCGCGGACCGCTTGGCCCAGCACTTCGGGATCGCTCCGAATTCGCCAAAGAGGGCCCAAGGGGCGGTAATTGAGGTCTTGAGCCTGGCCTTGACCCGGGAGGGCGATACCTACGTGCTTTTGGACAAGCTGGTTCAAGATACGGTCAGCCTCCTGCAGGTTGAAGACTACGATTTGGTGGCGGAAGCCGTCAATGCCCTGCAAGAGCAGGGCAAGGTCGTGGTCCAGGAAAACCGGGCGGCCTTAGGGTCAGCCTTTAAGGTTGAAGCGGAGATCACGGAAGAGCTGGAGCGGGTCAGCAAGCCGTTGAAGAATGCCTATTCCGCCCGCGCGGTCGATCGGGCAATTGCCCACGCGGAAGCCAGCCTGGGCATCACTTATGATGAAGAGCAAAAGCAGGCGGTCAAAAACGCGGTAACCCAGCCCCTGTCAATTCTGACTGGGGGGCCGGGCAGCGGCAAGACGACCATTATCGACGGGATCCTGCTCGCGCTCAAGGAACTAGCCGATCTGGACGAAGAAGAGGCTGAAGAAGACTTCCTTTTGGCCGCGCCGACCGGTCGGGCCGCCAAGCGGATGAGCGAAGTGACCGGCTATGAGGCCAAGACCATCCACCGCCTGATTGGGCTGGGAATTGACGGGACGGAGCTTGACGACTTGAAGGAGCTGGAAGGGGCCATTTTGATCATTGACGAAATGTCCATGGTTGACATTTACCTCTTCAAGAAGCTTTTGTCCTGCATCAGTTATGTCTCCCATATCGTTTTGGTGGGGGACAAGGACCAATTGCCATCAGTCGGGGCCGGGAACGTCTTCAGTGACCTGATTGCCTGCCAGCACTTTCCGACGGCTAAGTTGACGGTCGTGCACCGGCAAAAGGACGGGTCAACCATCATTCCCCTGGCCCACGCCGTCAACGAGGGCAAGGACGACCAGCTTTTGTTCCAAAAGACCAAGAGCTACTCCTTTATCAAGTGCCCGCCCAGCCAGGCCGCGTCCGTTGTCGGCCAGATTGCCGCGGCAGCCTTGAAGAGCGGCTTTCCGGCTGACGACATCCAGGTCTTGGGGGCCATGTACCGGGGGGATGCCGGAATCAACCGCCTCAACGACGTCCTGCAGGAAGTCTTGAATCCGCCTCAGGCCAAAAGCAAGCTCTTGCAGGCGCACGATGAGGTCTTCCGGGCCGGCGACCGGATCCTGCAGCTGCAGAATGATCCGGAAAAGGGCATCTTCAACGGGCAGATTGGCAAGGTCATTGCCGTCAACCCTGAGGACAAGGAAGAGCGGCTGCTGGCCAATTTTGACGGCAAAGAGCTGGCTTTTGCCCCTAACGACCTGAACAACCTGACCCGGGCCTACGCGGTCACCATCCACAAGTCCCAAGGGTCAGAATTTCCACTGGTGATCCTCTGCTTGACCATGCAGAACTTCATCATGCTCAAGCGGAATCTGTTGTACACGGCCATTACCCGGGCTTCAAGCAAGCTGGTAATGGTCGGCGATCCGCGGGCCTTCTCGCAGGCGATGAAGCAGGAAGGCAACCAGCGGCAGACCAGCCTGGTCTATTTGCTGCGGGAGAAGTTTGGCGAGCCAGCAGAAGAAAAGGCAGCAGCGCCAATTTCTGAAGCAGCAGAGGCAGCCGCCTATCTGACGCCGGAATTGATTCATTCGGGCATGATTTCGCCGATGATCGGGATGGAAGAGCTTACCGCCGGCTGCGAAAATCTGCAAGAAGTCATTGCCAAGCGCGGCCAATAAGCACTGGCATGAAAAAAGACTGCATTGACTTATTTTGAGCTAATGCAGTCTTTTTGCGAAAATTCCCGCCATAAATTGCAACAGTTTGACAATTTGCTTCCTGGCAGCTGACGGCAGGCGGCGAGTGTGGTATCCTCTAAGCAGTGGTTACAAAAAGTAAGTATCTTTAGCTAACCATGTGCAAAGGCAGCGTATTTTTTCTTGATTGTCTCTTACCATTTATTACGTTTATCTTGGAAAAATACGCATTGAGGAGAAAACAATGAAGCAAGTCAAGAACATTATCATCGGCTTTGGCAAGGGGGGCAAGACCCTGGCCAAGTATTTGGCGGGGCAGGGCGAAGAAGTCCTGGTCATTGAAAAGTCAGCCCAAATGTATGGCGGCACCTGCATCAACATTGCCTGCCTGCCCTCTAAGCGCCTGATCATTGAGGCCGCTGAGGGGACGGAGTTCGTTGACGCGGTCGGCGGAAAGAATAAAATGACGGCCTTCTTGCGGAACAAGAACTATCACATGCTGGCTGATGAACCAAGCGTCACGGTCTTGGACGGAACCGCGAAATTTACTGGCAGCCACGCCGTGAGCGTGCTGACCAAAAATGGGCAGCGGGAAGACTTTACTGGCGAAAGAATTTTCATCAACACGGGTTCTTTGCCGGTGATTCTGCCCGTCCCTGGCTTAAAGTCCAGCAAATTCCTGCTGGATTCAACTGCGGCCATGAATCAACAAGAGCTGCCTAAGCGGCTGCTCATCATCGGGGCAGGCTATATCGGCCTGGAATTCGCGGCCATGTTTGCCAAGTATGGCAGCAAGGTAACCGTGCTTGAACACAATCAGGTCTTTTTGCCTCGAGAAGACGAGGACATTGCCGCTTTAATCAAAAAAGACCTGGAAGACTTGGGCGTCAAGTTCATCTTAGGGGCTGACCTCAAGGGCGTCGCTGATGGAGAAGCGGAGGTCAGCTTGACTTACGAGCTGGCTGGCCAGGCAAAAGTCATCAAGGGCGACCGCGTTCTGGCCGCCACTGGCCGCAAGGCCAATACGGCCGGCTTGGATTTGGAAAAGGCCGGGATCCAAGTGGATGAGCGGGGCAATATCAAAGTCGATGACCAATTAAAGACCACGGCGAAAAACGTGTGGGCGCTGGGGGACGTCAAGGGCGGCCTGCAGTTTACGCCGATTTCCCTGGATGACTTCCGCATTATCAAGGACCAGCTGCATGGCTCAGGCCAGCGGCGCGTCAGCGACCGCAAGGTCTTGCCGTACAGCGTTTTTATCGATCCGGCTTTGTCAGCCGTTGGCTTGAATGAAAAAAGCGCCAAGCAGGCAGGAAAGAACTACCAGCTCTTCAAGCTGCCGGTCGCGGCGATTCCCAAGGCCCGCGTTGCCAAGGACCCGCGCGGGCTCTTCAAGGCACTGGTTGATCCGGAGACTGGCCTGATCCTGGGGGCAACTTTGTATGGAATTGAATCATATGAATTGATCAACCAAATCGCGCTGGCCATGCGGGCTGGCCTGCCATATACCGTTCTGCGGGATGCCTACTATACCCACCCGACGATGAGCGAGGCCTTTAACGACCTGTTCAAGTAAGAATGGCCACAAGCCGCAAAAATAAAGCAAAAAACAAAAAAGAGTGAAGCTGTGCTTCACTCTTTTTCTTGTGGCTATTAAGCTTTATTTCTTTTCAACCAGCATCGGCAGGATCATTGGCCGGCGCTCGGTCTTGGAGTACAGGAAGTCCTGCAGGTTGTCGATGATGGCCTTGCGGATCTCGCTGTCCTTTGGCTTTTCCTTCTTAGCCATTTCCGTCTTCAGGACATGGTAGACATGCTTTTGGGCGGCGTTGATCAGGTCTTGGGATTCGCGCATGTAGACAAAGCCCCGGCTGAGGATGTCTGGCCCGGCCAAGACCCGCTTGTGCTTGTAGTCAACGGTGGCCACGGCCACTACCAGACCTTCTTCAGACAGGATCTGCCGGTCGCGGACCACGATGTTGCCAACGTCAGCCGCGCCAGAAGTATCGACGAAGACATCCTTGACGTGGATGTCGCCAGCGATTCTGGCGCCTTCAGGACCAAAGCAGACTACTTCACCGTTCTTCAAGACGAAGGTGTTTTCCTTAGGCACGCCAGCTTGCTGAGCTAAGTGGGCGTGCACGACCTGCATGCGGTATTCGCCGTGGACAGGAATCATGTACTTCGGCTTGGCCAATTCCACCATCAGCTTCAGTTCTTCCTGGCCGCCGTGACCGGAAGTGTGGACGTTGTTGATGCGGCCGTGAACGACGTTGGCGCCGCCTTCCATCAGCTTGTTGATCAGGTGGTTGACGCTCAAGGTGTTGCCTGGAATTGGGTTGGATGAGAAGATGACCGTGTCCTTTGGCTTCAGCTTGATCTGCCGGTGGGTGCCGTTGGCGATTCTGGACAAGGCGGCCAGGGGTTCGCCTTGGCTGCCAGTACACAGGATCATGACCTTCTCAGGCGGCAGAGAGTTGATGGTTTCCGCGTCGACGATCAAGCCGTCCGGTACGTGCAGGTAGCCCAGGTCAATCCCGTTCTGGATGCCGTTTTCCATGCTCCGCCCGAAGACGGCAACCTTGCGGCCAGTGTCGATCGCGGCCTTGATGGCCGTTGAGACCCGGTAGAGGTTGGAGGCGAAAGTGGCAAAAATAATCCGTCCCTTGATCCCGGTGATGATATTGTGCAAAGAGCCGGCGACAAAACGCTCGGACTTGGTAAATTGCGGCACTTCAGCGTTGGTCGAGTCAGAGAGCAGAGCCAAAACGCCTTCTTTGCCCAGCTGGGCCATTCTTTGGAAGTTTGGTGCCGGCTGGTTCATGACTGGCGTCAAGTCGAACTTGAAGTCGCCAGTAAAGACCACTGCCCCCAGCGGCGTGTGCACCGCGATCCCCAAGGTGTCAGGGATGGAGTGGGTGGTTCTGAAGAAAGTGACTGACAGCTTGTCAAACTTGAGGACCGTGTCCTCGTATTCCTCATGAAGTTCAGTCTTGTTTAAAATTCCGTGTTCCTCGCACTTGCTCTTGATCAGGGCCAAGGCAAAAGGCGTGGCGTAAACTGGGATTTCCGGGATCTTTTCCAGCAGGAAGGGAATCCCGCCGATGTGGTCTTCGTGGCCGTGGCTGACAACCAGGGCCTTGATCTTGTCCCGGTTCTTGACCAGGTAAGAGTAGTCGGAGATGACGTAGTTGATCCCTAAGAGGTCATCTTCCGGGAACTTGATCCCGCAGTCCATGATGACGATTTCATCCTGGTACTGGACGCAGTACATGTTTCGGCCGATTTCGTGCAATCCCCCAATGGCGAAAACGGCAACTTCGTTGTCTTTAATCTTCACTTGGCTTGTCAAAAGTGGTCAACTTGAAGTCCGCGTGTTCTTGTTCGTACTTCAAGGAGTTGCCAGTCAATTCTTGGATGAGCTCAATGTTGTAGGGGGTGTTTTGTTCAACAAGAGTTCTAGCTTCTACCACATTGTCTGCTTCCATGTAGAGGGTTTGGGTGGCTTCTCTACGTGGGTTAACAATCTTGTTCTTCTGGTACAAAACTTTGTAGATCATAAAAATCTCCTTAAATATTTAGTTGTCGATTTGTTCTCAGTGAGAAATTTGTCAAAAATACTCAATAGCTAGATAAATTCTAACATATTTGCAAAAGCAAGTATAGAATAGGCGCTTTTGCAAAAGAGAAAAGATCCCAGCCGCCGGCAGGCAAGTGGGATCTTAAAAAAGTCTTTTCAGGAAACTAAGCGATTACGATGGTATCGTCGTCCAAGGCAAACGGGTTTTCCTTGTTGATGCGGTCGTAGAAGAGGTGACCGTTCAAGTGGTCGATTTCGTGGCCGGAAACGATGGCTGGGTAGCCCTTCAAGCGGATGGTCTTTTCCTCGCCGTCAACCGTCCAGTAGTGGATGGTGACCTTGTTTGGCCGGGGAACGTAGCCGTCGATGACCTTGTCAACGCTCAGGCAGCCTTCGCCTTCAGCCAGGCAGGTCTTGCGGACTGATTCGGAAATGATTTCCGGGTTGACGTAGGTTTCCTTGAAGATGATTTCGCCCTTGTCGTTTGGAACCAGGAGGGCAGCCATTGAGACCCCTTCGCCGACCTGCGGGGCAGCCAGGCCAACGCCGGCCCGCAATTGGTGCTTAGCCGCGATCTTTGGATCTTGTGAGTTTACCAAGTATTCCATCATGTCGTCGGCCAGCTTCTTGTAGTGGTCAGACAATGGGAAGGTCAATTTCTTAGCAACTTGCCGCAGGACCGGATCGCCGTCGCGGACAATATCTTTCATTAAGATCAATGTAGGTTCTCCTTTTTAATATAGTTTAAGCTTCGAGCTGATTTGCTTTTGGCCAGAATGCAAAATGATTTTGGCAAAAGCAGTTCTAATACTAGTTTAAACTAATGAGAAGTTGTTGACCAGCCCCTAAGGAGGTAGTACAATAAATGATTGTAAAAATTATCAACGATTACTTCGGCCAGCCTTATCATAAGAGGGCTAAAGGGAACTGTGATTAAATCACAGTTCTTTTTATGAGGAACGGGGAGGAAACATTTTTGGCAGATCAAAAGAGAAGAGAAAACATTAGAAATATCGCGATTATTGCGCACGTCGACCACGGTAAGACTACCTTGGTCAACCAGCTGTTGAAGCAATCCGATACTTTGCCAGAACACATGAACCTGGAAGACCGGGCAATGGACTCCAACGCCATTGAACGTGAACGCGGGATCACGATTTTGTCAAAGAACACCGCGGTTAAGTACAAGGATACCACGATCAACATCCTGGATACGCCAGGCCACGCCGACTTTGGTGGGGAAGTTGAACGGATCATGCACATGGTTGACGGTGCTTTGCTTTTGGTTGACGCCTACGAAGGCCCAATGCCACAAACTCGCTTCGTTTTGCAAAAGGCCTTGGAAGCCGGCGTTAAGCCAGTTGTCGTTGTCAATAAGATCGACCGTCCAGGCGCCCGCCCAGCTGAAGTCTTGGACGAAGTTCTGGAACTGTTCATTGAACTTGGTGCCAACGATGACCAACTGGAATTCCCAGTTGTCTACGCTTCTGCCCTGAATGGTACTTCAAGCTACTCAGACGACCCAGCTGACCAAGAAGAAACCATGGATCCAATCTTCGATACGATCCTGGAAAACATTCCTGCGCCGCTGGACAACGAAGACGAACCGCTGCAATTCCAGATCACCATGCTGGACTGGGACGACTACGTTGGCCGAATCGGCGTTGGCCGCGTCTTCCGTGGCAAGATCAAGGTCGGCGACGAAGTTACGGTGATGAAGCTTGACGGCACTAAGCAAAACTTCCGCGTGACCAAGCTGTTCGGCTACTTCGGCCTGAAGCGCAACGAAATCAAGGAAGCCAAGGCGGGCGACATCATCGCCATTAGTGGGATCAACGACATCTTCGTCGGCGAAACCATTGCTTCTAAGGATGATCCGGAAGCCCTGCCAGCCCTCCGGATCGACCCGCCAACCCTGCAAATGGACTTCGTTGCCAACGACTCACCATTTGCTGGC
This sequence comes from Lactobacillus porci, assembly GCF_009695985.1. Taxonomy (NCBI): domain Bacteria; kingdom Bacillati; phylum Bacillota; class Bacilli; order Lactobacillales; family Lactobacillaceae; genus Lactobacillus; species Lactobacillus porci. Next base: position 36,970 of record NZ_VUMX01000002.1, on the reverse strand, counting down.
CGTGAAGGCAGCCAGGTTACCCCAGCCAAGCTGGAAGAACGCTTGATGCGCCAAACCCGGACTGACGTTTCCCTGAAGGTTGAGCCAACTGACCAATTGAACGCCTGGACTGTTTCCGGCCGTGGTGAGCTGCACTTGTCAATCCTGGTTGAAGAAATGCGCCGTGAAGGCTTTGAACTGCAATTGTCACGTCCAAAGGTTATCTACCGTGAAGTTGACGGCCAATTGTGCGAACCATTTGAAAACGTCCAAGTCGACGTGCCAGACGAATACGTTGGCTCAGTTATCGATGGCCTGTCCCAGCGCAAGGGTGAAATGCAGAACATGGAATCCAAGGGCAACGGCCAAACCCGCCTTGAATTCTCAGTTCCTTCACGTGGCTTGATCGGCTACAACAACGAATTTATGTCAGCCACTGGCGGCTACGGGATCATGAACCACACCTTTGCTGAATACAAGCCAGTCGTTAAGAACTGGAACCCAGGCCGCCGCAACGGTGCCCTTGTTTCCATCAACCAAGGTCAGTCAACCACTTACTCCCTGCAGTCAGTTGAACAGCGCGGTACCTTGTTCATCGGCGCCGGCGTTCAAGTCTACGAAGGGATGATCGTGGGGATGTCATCACGTGACCGCGACATTGCCGTTAACGTCACTAAGGGCAAGAACCTGACCAACACCCGTGCTGCCGGCAAGGACCACGCCGCAGCCATCAGAACTCCAAAGAAGATGACTTTGGAAGAATCAATCGAATTCCTGAACGATGACGAATACTGTGAAGTAACTCCAGAAAGCCTGCGCCTGCGCAAGAAGATCCTGAACACTTCAGAACGTCAAAAGTTCGACAAGAAGAAGGCCAAGACTGAAAGCAAGTAATTCTTGTTTTTTTCAGAAGTCTCTGCTTCAGCGATGAAGCAGGGGCTTTTTTGTTTTATAATAGTAAGCAACTATTGTTTTAAAGAGGGATCAAACGTGAACGAAAATCCAAAATTGGCCTGGCTTAAGAAAAAGCTGCGGGGCATCAACTACCGCATCTTTCTGCCATACATCATTCTGATGACGATGGGGGTGGTTGCCGTCTACTCCGCCAGTTCAGAAATATTGATGATCAGCGGCCGGCCGGCTGCCTATTATGGAATGAAGCAGCTGGCGTATGCAATCATTGGCGTCTTCATCTGCCTGGGCTTATACTCCATCAAATTGGACTGGCTGCAGAACGGGCGGAATCTGTTTCTGCTGATTGCGCTGACCACGGGGCTGCTAGTCTATGTCCGCATCTTTGGCCAGGCGGTCAACGGGGCCAGGGGCTGGATCAACCTGGGCGTAGTCAACGTGCAGCCGCTGGAACTAGCCAAGCTGGCCTTGATCCTGTACCTGGCTGAAATGCTGGCCAAGGCCGACGGGCACCTGGTTCCCGGGCACATCATGGAGCGGCTGCTGCCGCCGGCGATCATCGCCGGGGGCATGATGTTCCTGGTCGTGATTGAGCCAGACTTCGGCGGGACCGCGATTCTGTTTTTTCTGGTCGCGATCATGTACTCCGTTTCCGGGATTCCATCAGGCTACGCCCTGCTGAGCCTGTTTGGCATTGCCGTCCTGGTGGTCGGGGGCTTTTTCCTGATCGTCAGGTGGAATCCGGACTTTTTGCAGCATGTCTACGTCTTCAAGCGTTTTATCGCCTTTTTGAACCCATTCAAAACGGCGGCCAATGAAGGGGCCCAGCTGGTCAACTCCTACTACGCCATCCACAATGGCGGCCTCTTTGGGGTCGGAATCGGCAATTCCATTCAAAAGCGGGGCTACTTGCCAGAGCCTTACACTGACTTCATTTTGTCAATCATTGCCGAAGAAGTCGGCTCAATTGGGGCTCTCCTGGTTCTGGGCCTGCTGTTCTATCTCCTGATTCAGATCATGGAAAACGGCGTCAATGCTGGTTCCCAGTACACGTCTTTGGTCTGCTTCGGGGTTTCGGCCATCATGTTCTTCCAGATCCTGTTCAACGTCGGGGCCGTATTGGGCTTGATGCCGATTACCGGGGTGACCCTGCCCTTTATTTCCTACGGCGGGTCCTCCCTCTTCGTTTTATCGGCCAGCATCGGCTTGGTCATGAACGTGATCGCTGAAGATGACAAATTAAAAGCAAGGAAGCATAGCAATGAGCGTAAACCAAGAACTGTCTGAGCGAGACATCACCCAGCGCACGAGCCTGATCGTCTATCTGCGCAATGCCAGCAACGATCAATTCAAATTGCGCCGCTATGGGGACATCGTTTATTTTTCCAAAAAGCTGCACTACCTGGTGATGTACGTCAATGCCAGTGAGGCAGAAGAGACCGCTGTCCGCCTGCGCGCGCTCAGCTTCGTCAAGGGCGTGGACCTGTCCGCGGCTGACGAGCTCAAGCTGGACAACGAAGACACGGAAAAGCAGCTGACTGAAATGGCCAAGGAGGCCGAAGCCAAACTGGCCGCGGCCAACAATGGCGAAAGAAGCGAGGACTGGATCAAGTGAGAATCATTTCCGGCAAATATGCCAAGCGCAACCTGTTTACTTTGAAGAGCCAGAAGACCCGGCCAACCAGCGACAAGGTCAAGGAATCCTTGTTCAATTCGCTGGGCCAGTTCTTTGCTGGCGGCCAGGTCCTGGACCTGTATGGCGGCTCTGGCGCCCTGGGGATTGAGGCCGTGTCGCGGGGCTGTGACCATGCCGTCTTAAACGACGTCAGCCGGGCCGCGGTGGCCATTATCAAGAAGAACGTGGCTTTGACCAAGGAAGCGGATCGCTTTGACGTGACCAACATGCCGGCCAAGGTAGCCTTGAAAGTCCTGGCCCAAAAGGGCCGCAAGTTCGACCTGGTCTTTTTGGACCCGCCATATGCCAAGCAGCAGATGGTCAAGGATATGACGGCCATGAAGCAGCTGGACTTGCTCAATGACGGCGCGCTGGTCGTGGCCGAGACTGACGACCAGACCGACTTGCCGGCCATCGCGGGCTTTGACCTGCTGAAAGAGCACCATCTGGGCAAGACTTTAGTGAGATTCTATCGAAAGGCAGCAGAATGACGAACGCACTTTTTCCCGGAAGCTTTGATCCGGTAACCAAGGGACACATGGATACGGTCGTGCAGGCGGCCAAAGCCTTTGACCACCTGTATGTGGTCGTGATGACCAATACAAGCAAGCAGCAGCTGTTCACGCCGGCGGAGCGGGCGGATTTTTTGCAAGCTGCGGTGGCTGAAGCTGGCTTGACCAACGTTACGGTCTTGGCCCGGCCAGCCCAATTGACGGTGGACCTGGCCCGGGAGCTGGGGGCTGACGTCTTGGTACGGGGAGTCCGCAACAGCGCCGACTTCCTGTACGAGCAGCAGATTGCCGGGGTAAACGGAAAATTGGCGCCTGACCTGCCAACGGTCTTGTTTTTGGCCAAGCCGGAAAACGCGGCCGTTGCCTCCAGCATGGTCAAAGAAGTGGCCCGCTATGGGGGCCGGGTTGACCAGTTTTTGCCCAAAAAGGCCGCGGCGGCCCTGGAAAAGAGGCTGAAGAATGAAGATCAAGAACAAGAATAAGTTCGCTAAGCGGGCTAAAAAGCTCTTCCTGGGGGCTGCTGCCATCGTGGCCCTGCTGGTGGTGGCCCTCTTGCCAACCAAGTACGTGATTGAGGCGCCCGGGGCTGCCTTGCCGGTGGGCGACTACATCAAGACCAGCGGGGTGAAAAGCCAGAAGAACCTGTATCTGGTGACCGTCAGCGAGCGGCGGGCGGTCCTGGCTGACTATCTCTGGTCCTTTACCCAGCCTTATGAAGAGCGGTTGACCTGGGATGAGGCAACGGGTGGCACCAGCAGCGACCAATACGAGCAGCTGCAGGAATGGTACATGCAGACCAGCCAGCAGAATGCCATCTATTACGCGGCCAAGGCGGCCCATAAGCAGGCCAAGCTGAAGTACCAGGGGGTCTACGTAATGGAGGTCCAGAAGCGCTCGTCTTTTAAGGGCAAGCTGCTCATGGGCGACACCATTGTCGCGGCCAATGGACACAAGTTCCAGTCAACCAAGGGTTTCATGAGCTATTTGCAAAAGCAGCGGATCGGCGACAAGGTCACGATCACGGTTTTGCGCTCCGGGCAAAAGAAGCGTTTTTCCGGTAAGATCGTCAAGGTCAAGGGGACCGGCAAGCCGGGGATCGGGATTTCCATGGTGGAGCGGGTGAAGGTGGAAACCAGCCCGAAGACCACGATTGAAGTCGGTGACATCGGCGGCCCGTCAGCCGGATTGATGTTCAGCCTGGGCTGCTACCAGAACTTTACGGGCAAGAACCTGACCAAGGGCCACAAGGTGGCCGGGACGGGGACGATTGACGCCCAAGGCAAGGTTGGCATTATCGGCGGCGTGGACAAAAAGGTCGTGGCGGCCGACAAGGAGGGGGCAGAGGTCTTCTTTGCCCCAACCGACCGGACTGGCGGGGTCAAGAAGTCCCAGACCAACTATGCCGTAGCCAAGCGGACAGCCAAGAAGCTGGGGACAAAGATGAAGATCGTTCCAGTCGCTGATTTTGAAGACGCGCTGCACTACTTGGAGCAGCACTACAAATAAGGCCAGATTAAGCCAAATCCAATTAGCTGAAGAGCAAGCGCTCTTCAGCTTTTTTCTTGGCAAAATTTTTTGAAATTTTTTTCGGTAAAAAGGGGGTGAAAATGCGTATTAGTAAGTGAGGTGATAAAAATGAAAAAAATCAATCCAGATCAGATCAAAAATTGGCTCCTGGACAAGAAGGTCTACGTCGTGGCCGTGGTTTTGGCCGCGGGTGCCTTCTTTTACTGGCAGCAAAAGCCGCAGCCAGCCGACAATTCAGCGCTCCTGAGCCAGACGAAGCTGCAGTCCAGCAGTCAGTCAGCGGCCAGCCGCCAGACGGGTGCCTCCAGCGCGTCAAGCGCGGCCAGCGGCAAAGTCGTCTGCGATATTTCCGGGGCAGTCAAGGAAGAGGGGGTCTATACCCTGAAAAGCGGCTCCAGGCTGCAGGACCTGATTGACGCGGCGGGCGGCTTGACTTCCCGGGCCCAGATCAAGGCCATCAACCGCAGCCTGCTTCTGCAAGACCAAGACAAGGTCTACATCCCCTATAAGGGGGAAAAGACCGCAGCAGCCCCAACGGCGGGGATGGCCAGCAATGCAGCTGCGTCCAGTTCTTCCAGCTCATCCAGCCCAGCCGCGTCAAGCGCGGCCGGCAAGGTCAACCTGAATACGGCCACGGCTGCTGACTTGCAAAAATTGAATGGGATCGGGGAAAGGAAAGCCGAACAGATTATTGCCTACCGGGAGCAAAAAGGGGGCTTTAAATCTATTGACGAATTAAAGGAAGTGTCAGGCATTGGCGACAAGACTTTCGACGCGCTCAAGGACCAAATTACGGTCTAGCCTGGAGGCTGGCTTTTTCTGCTTATGCGCGCTGTGCGCGGCTTCCCTGGCGGCCTGCATCTGCTTGCCCCAGCTGCCCAGCCGCCTGGCCGCTGGCTTGTTTGCGGCCTATTTTGCCGGCCTGCTTTGGCACAAGTATTCCAGCCTGCGCGCTTTGGCGTTTGCCTTTATGGCCATAATTGGCTTGGCTGTGCTTTTTGGCTTGAGAAAGCCAGCTTTGCTGACCCAGAATCCAGAGACGGTCCTCCTTTATCCCGATGAAGTTCAAGTCAAGGATGGCTGCCTGACCGGCATTGGGCATTTAAAGGACCGCAAGCTGGTGGTTTTTGGCAAGGCTGACGAGCAGCTGGCGGGGTTGGTCATGTCCGGGCAGACCGTGCTGCTTGGTCCTGGAGAGGGCGAGATCAGCGAGCTTGAGCCGGCGACCAACCAGGGGCAGTTTGACTACCGGACCTATTACGCGGCTAAAGGCATCAGCCAGCGGCTGAAGTTCACGGGCGCGGTCCTGGAAGGGACGGAAAATTCGCCAGTCGCCCGTTTGCACGGCCTGCGCCGAAAAATCGCCAGCCGCCTGGCGGTCTTGCCGCGCCTTTTGGCCTTTTTTGCCAGCGAGCTCCTGCTGGCCCAAAATCCCAGCCAGGAAAACGCGGTCAACATGAACAACTACCGGGACCTGGGCGTGATTCACATTTTGAGCATCTCAGGGATGCACGTGGGGATTTACGTCATGGCCCTGTCGCTGGTCTGTGCCTGGGGCCGGCTGACGGAAGAGGAGACTTTTGCCGTCTGCCTGCTCTTTCTGGCTTTTGAGATCTTTTTAAGCGGTTGGCAGCCGGGCTTCATCCGGGCCAGCCTGACCTATGGCCTGCGGCAGGCTTTTTCCTTGAAAAAGGTCCGGGTGACCGGGGCGGACGTGCTGGGGCTGACTTTCCTGCTCCACCTGCTCGTCTGCCCCAGACTCCTGCTGTCGACGGGGGCGGTCTTAAGCTACGTCCTGGCTATGGGCTTGGTGCTGACGCCGGGGATGCCCAAGCTGGCCCAGTCCTGCTGGTTAAACCTCCTGCTAACCCCTTTTCTGCTCAAGAATTTTTACCAGATCAATGTCTGCACGATTTTTTACAACTTCCTGGTGGTGCCCTACTTCAACTGGGTGGTCATGCCGGTCAGCTTGGCCAGCCTGCTTTTGCGGCCTTTTCCAGGAATCCTGCGGATCTTTGAAAGCATCTTGGAGCTGCTTGAGGGCTTGCTGGGGAAAATTTCCCAGCTGGGGATCGGCCGGCTCATTTTTGGCCAGATTACGGCCTTGCAGCTGGCGGGACTTTTCACGCTGACGGCCGCCATCTTGGCCTTGCTTTCAAAAGCACCAAGAGAGAAAGGCGAAATAAGGGCAAAGAAAAAGCTGACCGCTCGCGGTCAGCTGGCTAAGCGCCTGACATATGTCCTGGGCAGCTGCTATTTGCTCTTGTACCTGGGGATTCATTTTCCTTTGAAAGGGCAGGTGACCTTTATCGATGTGGGGCAGGGGGACAGCATTCTGCTGACGACGCCGCTTTTGCGCAAGGTCTACTTGATCGATACGGGCGGGAAGGTGGCTTTTGGCGGCCAAAAGCGGCCAAAGCCAAAGCCCCAGATTGAGTCGATTACCCTCCCTTTTTTGAAATCACAGGGCATCAGCAAGATCGATGCCGTCTTCGTCAGCCACCAGGATGCTGACCATGTCGGTGATCTGGGGCCGCTACTGAGTGAGATCCAGGTTGACCGCCTGTACTTTGGCAAGGGCCTGCTGCAAAATCCCGGCTTTCAAAAACGCCTGGCCGGGAGGATCAAGCAGACCAAGCTGGTGGAGCTGCAGGCCGGAATGCGGGTCTTGGATCAGGGCGGGCACGGAATCGACTTTCTGGTCCTGCATCCCTTGGCAGGGGGACCAGGCGAAAACAAGGACTCCCTGTCCCTGGCCTGCAGCTTGGCCGGCAAGACCTGGGCTTTTACGGGCGACTTGGACCAGGCTGGGGAGCGGCAGATTCTGGAGCGGATGCCCGATTTAAAAGTCGACTACTTCAAGCTGGGCCACCATGGCAGCGACACGTCGTCAGCCCCGGACTTCCTGCAAAGGATCAATCCCCAGCTGGTCTTTATTTCCGCTGGCCGCAACAACCGCTACCACCACCCTAAGCCGGAAACCCTGGCTGCTTTGCGCCAGCTGGGCATCCCTTATTATTCAACCCAGGACTGCGGGATGATCAGCTGGTACTATGGATTAGGCACTAAGCCATATTTTGCTTCCTTTCTGCGCGGCAGACTGCCGGCTGATCCGTAAATATGATAAAGTAAAGGTTAGCTTAGAGAAACGGAGTCCAGTCATGAGTCTATTGTCACTATTTTCCAACAGTCAGCCCAATAATCCCAACGTCCTCTTGCAGGGGCCGGATGCTTTTTTGAACGACTACCTGGCCCGCGACTACGTCAGCGACCCACGCTTTGACGGCTTGGAAAAGGTGACGGTCGACTGTGAGGCGGACTCGCTGGATGACCTGGTGGCCGATTTGGCGGAAGCCAGCCTGTTTGCTACCCAGAAATTGGTCTTGATCAAGAACCCGATTTTTTTGACTGGGAAAATGCCAGCCAAGTACAAAAAGCAGGCTGACCAGCTGCAGGCGATTTTTGACCATGTCGACCAGATCGACGATATTGTGGTCATCGTGGCCAGCTATGAGAAGCTGGACCGGCGCAAGAAGCTCACCAAGAGCGTGGAAAAGGGGCTGAACACGGTCAAGACGGCCATCAAGTCCTATGAAAGCGGCAAGTTCATGCAGGCTCTGATCGCGGCGGAAGGCTACCGCATCGACCGGCCAGCCCTTGACCTGCTCCTTGAGCGCAGCGACCAGGTTGTCGACGCGGCCTTGGGCAACTACAACAAGCTGAAGGCCATCAGCAACTCGAAGACCATCTCAAAGGAATTGGTTGACCGGAACGTTGACATGAGCCTGGCCCAGAACGTCTTTGCCATCCTGGAGGCAGCTTTGGCCCACAACTACCAGGAAGCCAGCGACCGCCTGCAGGCGCAGCTTAGAGAAGGGACCTACCCGGTCCAGCTGGTGGCCGTCTTCATCAGCCAAGTTGAATTTTTGACCTGCGTCAAGGTCTTGAGCCAGCGGCGCAGAAGCGAAAGCGAGATCGTCAAGGAGCTGGGCGCCCACCCGTACCGGGTCAAGACGGCCCTGCGGACCCGCATTGGGGTCAAGCAGCTGGAGCGGATGCTGGGCCGATTGATCGACCTGGACTACAAGTACAAGAATGGGACCTACCGGGACGCCAAGGTTTTGGAGGTCTTCATCCTGTCTTGCTGAAGGACAGAAAAAAGGAAAAATAAAAAGGACGGGAAACATTGCGTTTCTCGTCCTTTCTTGATTTCGTTGCTATTGATTACTTAGCAAGCTTAGCCAAACGACTCTTGTCACGGTTAGCCTTGTTCTTGTGGATCAAGCCCTTTGAAGCAGCCTTGTCCAATTCACGAACAGCAGCAAGGTGTAATTCGGAGGCGTTGTCTGCGCCAGCAGCTGAAGCAGCCTTGAACTTCTTGACAGCAGTTCTCATTTCGCTCAATTGAGCGGCGTTGCGCTTGTTAGCAGCAGCTTGGGTCTTAACACGCTTGATAGCAGATTTGATTTGTGGCATTAGATTCACCTCCAATAATTGTTTAAAATTCACTCAATTATTATACTTAAAGCCAGAGGGTTATGCAAGGACAAATTTTGCTTTTTTTAAAAGCAATTGGCAGATTTGGCTTGCTTTTTTTCGAAAAACAGGTATCATTAAACTTGTTATGAACCCCTAACGTTGTCTGCTCGCTCCACCTGACGGCGGACGCTGTTAATGGGCAATTTTTAATCAGAAAGGTGCAAACAGAATGGCTGTTTCAAAAGAAAGAAAGAACGAAATCATCAAGGAATACGCAACCCACGAAGGCGACACTGGCTCAGTAGAAGTACAAGTTGCTGTTTTGACTGAAGACATCAACAACTTGACTGAACACATGCGTCAACACTCACACGACCACCACTCATACGTTGGTCTGTTGAAGAAGATCGGTCACCGTCGTAACTTGCTTCGTTACCTGCAAGAAAACGACTTGGAACGCTACCGCGCATTGATCGCTCGCTTGGGTCTGCGTCGTTAATTCTGACAAAGATCGCGCTAAGAGGCTGGGTTTCCCCAGCCTCTTTTATTTTTTCTCTTTTGTTTCTTTTCCTGTTTGCCTTTCTTCGCTGCTGCTTGTGGCTGGCTAATTTTTTGCCAGGGCCTCTCGACTACCGCGGACATGATGTTTATGATAAAATTAATAAGATTCAAAACGTTGTGATCGCTTTAGATCCATATTTTTTAAGACAGTAATGCAATTAAGCTAGTTATTTTGCGAGAAAAGGGGAGAGTCATGTCAGACCAACTAAAAATCATGATATTAAGCGGCGTGCGCGAACAGGGCAAGGATATGTTCGCAGTGCAAGTTAAGGACGAGATCTTCGTGCTTGATGCAGGGCTGAAGTACCCTGACAGCTCCTTGTTCGGGATCGACGTCGTGATTCCAGACATGGAATTCTTTAAGCAATACGGCGACCAGGTGGCGGGGATCTTCCTGACCCACGGGCATGCCGACTCAATCGGTGCCTTGCCGTACATCTTGCGCAACTGGGACATCCCGGTCTTCGGGTCCAAGCTGACCATCGAGCTGGCCAAGATTGACGTTCAAAGAGAAAACAAGCGCAGAAACAATGACTTGTTCAACGTGATCGATGCCGACACGGAAATTGACTTCAGAAACGCGTCCGTTTCCTTCTTCCACACGACCCACTCAGTGCCTGACTCACTGGGGGTCGTAGTCCACACGCCAATGGGCGAGGTCGTCTATACTGGCGACTTCAAGTTCGATCCATCAGCCCGGCCGGACTACCGGACCGACATGGGCCGCTTGGCTGAAATCCAAGAGGGCGGCGTCTTAGCCCTGCTGAGCGACTCTTCAAACGCGGAAGCCAACTTCCCAAATGCCAGTGAAAATGAAGTCGGCACTTACATTACCAACGTCTTCCGCAATGCCAGCGGCAGAATCATCGTTGCCGCCAAGGCTTCCAATCTCAACCGGGTGCAGCAGGTCATCAGCGCCGCGGCCGCGACTGGCCGCCGGGTTCTGCTGACTGGCCGGGACGTGGCCAAGATCGTGCACACGGCTATGAAGCTGGGCTACCTGGAAGTGCCAGACGGCTTGCTGATGAAGGTCAAGGAGCTCAAGGACGTGCCTGAAGAGAAGACGGTCATTCTGGAAACCGGCCGCATGGGCGAGCCGCTCCACTCCTTGCAGAAGATGGCTAACAACCGCCACCGGATGATCAAGATCCACTCAGGCGACCTGGTCTTCATCGCGACTACCCCGTCCCATGCTGTGGAAACCACGGTTGCCGTTACCAGCGACATGGTTTACCGGGCTGGTGGCACGGTCATTGAACTGGGCCGCAACATGCACACCAGCGGCCATGCTACTGGCCGCGACATCCAGACCATGATCGACCTGCTCAAGCCGAAGTTCCTGATTCCAGTCATCGGCGACTACCGGCTGCTGGAAAAGGTCAAGGATTTGGCCGAGGAAACCGGCATGCCGGCTGACAACGTCTTCATCACCCAAAACGGCGATTGCCTGGCCTATGATGAAAAGCGTGACCGCTTGGTCCGTGATGCTGCCGTGCCAGGCGAAGACACCATGATCGATGGCTCCGGCGTCGGCGACGTCGGCAATATCGTCCTGCGCGACCGGGAAGTCTTGTCAGATGACGGGATCTTCATCGCCGTGGTGACGATTGACCGCAAGAAGAAGAAGATCATTGCCGAGCCGCAAGTCACCAGCCGGGGCTTTGTCTACATCAAGGCCAACCACAAGCTGATGGAAGACTCGATTCAGGTCATCAAGGACGCCATCCAAGCCAACTTTGAACACAAGAAGTTTGACTGGTCTGAGCTCAAGCAGGATATCCGCAACAACCTGGAAAAGTTCCTCTACAAGCAGACCAATCGGCACCCAGTCGTTCTGCCAGTCGTAATGGAAGTCAACCAGAACCGCCACCGCGCGATGCAAAAGCGGACTGAAGACCAAGAGAAGGGCGAAGAGGCTGGCAAGACCCCAAGCAAGAAAGGGACCAAGAAGACTGGCAAGGCTGCTAAGAAGCACGCCCAAAACAAGAAGGCTCCGAAAAACGGCAAAGGAAAGCCTGGCCAAAAGCCCAGAAGCGCCAAGAAGACCGGCAAGCCCCAAGGACAGAAGGCAGGCAAGGAATAAGGATGACAAACGTTAGTCAAGCGAACCTGCTGGCTTTAGCCCGGGCTTGTGAAGCCAAAGGCGACAGCGAAGGGGCCATTGCCAATCTGGAAGAGGCCCTGCGCTCTGGCTTTGACAATGCCGTAGGGGCTGAATTGGCGAAAGTCTACCGCCTTAACGGACAAGAAGATCAGGCATATGCCGTTTTAAAGACGGCGCCTGATCTTTTTTCTGACCAGGCCTTGTTTGAAGAATACCAGCAAACGCTAAAGGCCAATCACTATTTGATTGAAGCCTTGCAGGTCAAGCACCTTACCGGCGGCCAGTTGGAAATTCCGGTTGAAGCGGCCAGCTTGGCCCAGCAGCAAGAGATCATGCAGAATTTCCGCAAAGCCGCGGTCGTCACCAACGTCCACTATCAAAGCCTTTTTAAACTGGATTTGCCCAGCTACCTGCCCTTTGTCCAAAGCCTGCTGCTTGATCCAAGCCAGGGCTTTGCCTTGCGCCTGGCGCTTTGCGAGGATCTGGTCAAGCTGGGAATTGACCAGAAAATCAGCGTCTTGACCTTGGGCGAGGTCAAGACTTTCGTGCCAAGCACGGCCAGCCTCTTGCGCCAAGACCCGGTCTACCGGGAGGCAATCGGCTCAGTGGCGGACAAGCTGCGCCGCCGGCCCAGCGAATTGCCGCTATACTTGAATGAAGCCAACCTGGCGCTGGGATCCCTGTATCCGTTTATTGCAGACTATGTATCCAACCCGGATTCATTTGCCAAAGCCTTGCTGAGCTACCTGCAAAAGCAGGGCGGATTTGAGTATCAGGACCTGCTTGACCGGATCTATCAAAAAAATGCGGCCAGTTTTGAGTAAATTACTTTACATTTAGGGTGCATTTAGTATAATCATTTTTGGACATTTTCAAAGGAGATGCGCATTTCATACTAGCGTATCTCTGATGAAAGTAGTACAATATTCAACAGAGAATCATCCGTTAGTTTTGTCTCAACGGACTTCTTGTAAAATTTCAGGAGGGTCATTTTAATGGCAGAAAAAGAACATTACGTTAGAACTAAGCCACACGTTAACATTGGTACTATTGGCCACGTTGACCACGGTAAGACTACTTTAACCGCAGCTATCACTACTGTGTTGGCTAAGAAGGGTTTGGCACAAGCTGAAGATTACTCACAAATCGACGCTGCTCCAGAAGAAAAGGAACGTGGTATCACTATCAACACTGCCCACGTTGAATACGAAACTGAAAAGCGCCACTACGCCCACATGGACGCCCCAGGCCACGCCGACTACATCAAGAACATGATCACTGGTGCGGCTCAAATGGATGGTGCCATCTTGGTTGTTGCCGCAACTGACGGTCCTATGCCACAAACTCGTGAACACATTTTGTTGGCTCGTCAGGTTGGTGTTAAATACATCGTTGTCTTCTTGAACAAGTGCGACCTTGTTGACGACCCAGAATTGATCGACCTGGTTGAAATGGAAGTAAGAGACTTGCTTTCAGAATACGGTTACCCTGGTGACGACGTTCCTGTTGTTCGTGGTTCAGCTTTGAAGGCCCTTGAAGGCGATGAAGAAGCTCAAAAGAAGATCGAAGAATTGATGGACGTTGTTGACGAATACATCCCAACTCCAGAACGTGACACTGACAAGCCATTCTTGATGCCAGTTGAAGACGTCTTCACTATCACTGGTCGTGGTACTGTTGCTTCAGGTCGTATCGACCGTGGTACTGTTAAGGTCGGCGACGAAGTTGAAATCGTTGGTTTGGTAGAAAAGGTTCTTAAGTCAGTTGTAACTGGTTTGGAAATGTTCCACAAGACTCTTGACTTGGGTGAAGCCGGCGACAACGTTGGTGTATTGCTGCGTGGTATCGACCGTGACCAAGTTGTTCGTGGTCAAGTTCTGGCAGCTCCAGGCTCAATCAAGACTCACGAAACTTTCAAGGGTCAAGTCTACATCTTGAGCAAGGACGAAGGTGGCCGTCACACTCCATTCTTCTCAGACTACCGTCCACAATTCTACTTCCACACCACTGACATTACTGGTGAAATCGAATTGCCAGAAGGTACTGAAATGGTTATGCCTGGTGACAACACTGAATTCTCAGTTACTCTGATCAAGCCAGCCGCTATCGAAGTTGGTACTAAGTTCACTATCCGTGAAGGTGGTAGAACTGTTGGTGCCGGCCAAGTTACTGAAATTGACGACTAATTGATTAGTTCAATAATTTATTAGTTCTAACAGTAAGAAAAAGACGTTCTTCTCTGAAGAACGCCTTTTTTATTGTAAATATTCGCTATTTTGAGGCAGTTTCATTGTTTTTTGCCCGTCTTTAAGGTAATATATTTAAAGTATGCAAAGTAGCAAACTCAAAATAGACATTGGAGGTATTTGATTAATGTCTGCTAATTGGAAAACCACCGGTAAGACCACTGGTGAACTTACTTTCGAAATTTCTCAAGATGAAGTAAAGAAGAGCTTGGACCAGGCTTTCAAGCGCGTCAAGAAGAACCTGCGCGTGCCTGGCTTCCGTAAGGGTCACGTTTCCCGCGTAATCTTTGACCAATACTACGGTGAAGAAGCACTTTACGAAGACGCTTTGAACATTGCTTTGCCAAAGGCTTACTCAGAAGCCGTTAAAGAAGCTGGCATCAAGGCTGTTGGCCAACCGCAAATCGCCCCTATTTCATTGGAAAAGGGCAAGGCTTGGGAAATGAAGGCTACTGTGACTGTCGAACCAGAAGTCAAGCTTGGCCAATACAAGGAAATCGAAGTTCCAAAGCAAAACACCCGTGTCTACCAAAAGGACATCGACGCTGAACTGACTAAGCGCCAAGAACAAAACGCTGAAATGGTCTTGAAGAACGGCAAGGCTGAAAACGGCGACACTGTTACGATCGATTACGTTGGGACTGTAGACGGCAAGGAATTTGACGGCGGCTCAGCTCAAAACTACTCACTGGAATTGGGCTCACAAACCTTCATTCCTGGCTTTGAAGACCAACTTGTTGGCCATGAAGCCGGCGACGAAGTAGACGTAGTCGTTACCTTCCCAGAAGACTACGGCGCTAAGGACTTGGCTGGCAAGGAAGCTCACTTCCAAACCAAGATCCACGAAGTCAAGTCAAAGCAATTGCCAGAACTTGACGACGAATTCGCTAAGGACGTTGACGACTCAGTTGAAACCTTGGACGAATTGAAGGACAAGATCAAGGCTGACCTGAAGGCTGACAAGGAAGAAGCCGCTAAGCGCGCTATCCAAGAAGCAGCAATCACCACTGCCGTTAAGAACGCTACTGTAGACGAAATTCCTGACGTCATGATCCAAGAAGACGTTGACACGCAACTCAACCAATACTTGGGCGACATGCAACGTCAAGGAATTGACCCAGCTACTTACTTCAAGCTGACCAATACCACTGAAGACCAGCTGCGCAAGCAACTTTCAGCCAACGCTGCTGAACGCGTTAAGACCAACCTGGTTCTTGAAGCAATCGTTAAGGCTGAAGGCTTCACTGCTTCTGAAGAAGAAATCGACAACGAAATCAAGGAATTGGCCCACGAATACAACATGGACGAAAAGGTTGTTCGCAACACTTTGAGCAACGAAATGCTGTCACACGACATCAACGTTCGCAAGGCCATGGACTTGATCACTGACTCCGCAAAGCAAGTTGCTAAAGCTAAGCTTGAAGAAGGCAGCGATGACGAACAGTCAGAAGACTAATGAATTTAAGCTGCTAGCTTAGATTTATTTGGAACCCCGTAATGGCTCTGGGCCATGCGGGGTTTTTCTTTGGACCTTTTTAGCCTTTTTAATGCTTAATTTAGGCAATGAAGGCTCTTTTATGCTAATCTAGTCTTTAGCAAATAGAGGAGGGAATACATGGCTACAAAGTTTACAGATCCAGAAGAAGTGAGATGCTCATTCTGCGGGAAATCTGCCAGCCAAGTTAAGAAGATGATCGCCGGCAACGGCGTGTATATCTGCAACGAGGACGTTGACCTCGCCAAGCATATTATCGATGATGAATTGCGACTGGATTCGCTCAAGGAAGCGCGGGAGCTGCCAAAGCCAATGGAAATCAAGCAGCAGCTTGACCAATACGTGATCGGGCAGGACAGAGCCAAGCGCGTGTTGTCCGTGGCCGTTTACAACCATTACAAGCGGATCAGCCAAATGGACGTGGATTCTTCAACGGAATTGCAAAAGTCCAACATTGCCTTGATCGGGCCGACTGGCTCAGGCAAGACCTACCTGGCCCAAACTCTGGCCAGAATCTTGAACGTGCCATTCGCGATCGCGGATGCCACGACTTTGACTGAAGCCGGCTATGTGGGTGAAGACGTGGAGAACATTCTGCTCAAGCTCTTGCAAAACGCTGACTACGACTTGGAAAGAGCTCAGCGCGGGATTATCTACATTGATGAAATCGACAAGATCTCCAAGAAGTCGGAAAACGTCTCAATTACCCGGGACGTTTCTGGGGAAGGCGTGCAGCAGGCGCTTTTGAAGATCTTGGAAGGCACGATCGCTTCCGTTCCGCCGCAGGGCGGCCGCAAGCACCCGCAGCAGGAAATGATCCGGATGGATACGACCAACATTCTCTTCATCGTCGGCGGTGCCTTTGACGGGATCGAACAGATCGTCAAGAACCGCTTAGGCAAGAAGACGATCGGCTTTGGGGCTGAGCAAGAGGCTGGCAAGGTTGATGATGACAACTGGAACCAGTTCCTGACGACGGGCGACTTGGTCAAGTTTGGGCTGATTCCGGAATTCATCGGCCGGATTCCAATCATCACAACCCTTGACCGGCTGGACGCGGATGACCTGGTCCGGATTCTGACTGAGCCAAAGAATGCCTTGGTCAAGCAATACCAGAAGCTCTTGTCTCTTGACGGGGTTGACCTGGAATTTGAACCTGCCGCCGTGCGGGAAATTGCCAACCTGGCCATTGAGCGCAAGATGGGGGCTAGAGGCCTGCGGACCATCATTGAAAACTCCCTGATGGACGTCATGTACAAGACGCCTAGCGAAAAGGACATTGCCAAGGTCATCATTACGCCGGAAACCATCAGCGGGATGGGCAAGCCAAAGATTGTCCGCCGAGAATTGAAAGAGGTCGCCGATGATCGTTAAAAGCAGCGAATTTACGACCAGCGCGGTCTATGAGAGCCAGTATCCAACCGATGGCTTGGATGAGATCGCTTTGGCTGGCCGTTCCAATGTCGGCAAGTCCAGCCTGATCAATACCCTGCTGAAGCGGAAGAACCTGGCCAGAACCTCATCATCGCCGGGCAAGACCCAGACTTTGAACTTCTACAAGGTCAATGGCGACTTTTACCTGGTCGACGTGCCAGGCTATGGCTACGCCAAGGTGTCAAAGAAGCAGCGGGAAGAATTTGGCCAGATGATCCAGGACTACCTGGAAACCCGGGCCTACCTGAAGGGCTTAATCATCTTGATTGATGGCCGCCATGCCCCAACTGATGATGACATCGCGATGTTTGACTATGCCCAGTACCTGAAGCTGCCAATTCTGGTAGTGGCGACCAAGATGGACAAGGTTAAGAAGAATGCCTTCAACAAGACCTATTCCGCCTTTAACAAGGCCTTGGGCCTGAGCAAGCTGGACAATGTCGACTTCCTGTGCTTTTCATCCGTGGATAAGCTCCACGTGGATGAATTGGGCAAGTGGATTGACGATCGCCTGCAGGAAGACTAGGCAGATGCATATTAAGCAGTCAAAAAGATAAAAACAAAAAACTGTTGCGCGGCAAGCGCAACAGTTTTTTAGTCTTTTCTTTCGGATTACCGGTGCCGTTTTGGCATCTTTGGCCGGTGGGTGAAGAGCTCGCCAAGCAGCTTGAAGGCCCCATAGGCGATCAGAAGGGCGCCGATGATGATGATTGACCGGTGGTTGAAGTATTCCGGATTGATGATCACCACGATGCCCAGGGCAAAAGAAATCAAGGCTTCAGCCCCTGTAATGATCATCCGGAAAATGCCATGCTCCTTGTGGAGGATGATCTTCCGGCTGCGGCCGTAGGCATAAAAGAGGAGGAAGATCCCCAGGAAGTAGTGGGCCAGGAAGATCAGCAGCTGGTTGTTGGACAAAAGGGCGACCGAGACCGCGAACAGGATCAGGTAGGTGATGATGAAAAAGCGCTTCTGCTGGGGCTTAAAGGCGGAGACGGAAACTTTCAGGATATGGTTGAAACTGAACATGATCCCGCCGGCGGCTACCAGAACGCCGAAGGCTTTAAAGGCATAGTTAGGCGCGGTCAAGCTGATGATGCCGGCCAGGACCAAGAGCCAGCCGGTCAGGCTGTCTCTGGAGAAGAGGGCCGAACCGATCTGCTGGTCCTTGATCATTCTCCAGATGGAGCTGAACAGGTTGCCCAGGACGAACTTGGTTCTTCTGGAGGAGTTGGCCACTGACAAAAGGATGGCCCCAAAGCCGCCAAAACCGTTCTTGTCCAGCTGGTTGATCTTGGTTGACCCACTGGCCGCCAGGGCGTCAAACAGGTCGTTGGTCAAGGCCTCACGCTCGTCCAGCTTGGCTTCGCCGATCCATTGGCTGATCAACTGGTTGTAGATCCGCGACTCTGAGTTGGGCCGCTTGCGGGTCACGAACTGGTGGCCCTTGATCTGCCAGGAGTAGGTGTCGTGCTGGGCCAGGTTGCCGTTGGTTGAGTAGACGATCGTAGGCTCAATGTCCTTTGGCTCAAACAGGCGGCCAATGATGGAGTAGTCTGGCACATAGCGGTGCAGAATTCGCTTGAGATAATCGCCGTTGCAGTCGCCGGACACTTCATCGGCCAGGCCAGGACTGTCAAAAGTATAGACGGCCTTGATCCGGTCATGGTACTGGCTGGCCAGGTGAATGGCCGCGTATTCGGCCAGGTTGCCGCCCTTGGAGTGGCCACCCAAGATATATGGGGCGCTGTCTTCGTTCAGGATCTTGGTCATGTACCTGACGCTCATCGTCTGTGCCCGGGTCTCCTTAAAGGAAATCTCAAAGTCTTCCTTCCAGCCCACCAGGGTGTCGTCAGTGCCGCGGAAAGCCACGAAGTGGGTATCATCCTCCAGGACCACCTTGACGGCGCTGAATTGGCTTTGGTCGGTCAAAGTCGTGTTAAAGTGCGACAGCTTGGCCTTTTTGAAGCGGTCAGCCTCCGACATCAGGCGGAAGAGCTGCTGGTACTGGGACGCGTCGCGCTCATGCTCTTCTTTGGCGAAGTATTTCTTGGCGGCACTGTCCAGAGTAACGTATTTCTTCCCCGCCGGAATGTAGTCCTCTAAGTTCAAGTATGAAAAAATTGCCAGCACCAAGGCGTCGATCTCATTGAATGGCGACTTGTCCAGGGGGATGTCGCCGCGCCATTCCAAATAGGTCAGCAGGTTGCTGTTGTCATTGTCCATTGCCGCTCACTTCCTAACGCATAGTCGATTGCTTCTTCTAATTTTTATTTTAGCCTAAATGTAGTGCTGGCGGGGATGAAAACGCCTAATTTTTACCTGCCTTTAGAAAAAATTAGCGGTCAAAAAATGGCAAAAAAAGAGACCATCAGTTGATGGTCAGGCAGCTTACTTGTGTTCGTCCGCGGCTTTATCGTCTTTCTTGGTGTCTTTGGCATCCTTGCCTGCGCCTTTTGGCGTCTTCTTTGGGTCAGGGACGCTGGCAAACTTGTCGAACAAGCGGTCCAGGTCATTGTTGTTTCTAAAGGTCAAGCCCATCTGTTTCTCCTCCTTTGGTCAGCTTTTGAATCAATTATAGCGATTCTTTGCGTGAAAAGCCAATTCTGTGCTATATTAACGAAAAGTAAGCATCGTCATGAAAAAGAAAGAGGCAAGCAATGGACGCAATTGAAGCAATCAAGAACCGCCGCAGCATCCGCTGGTTTGACAAGGACAAGGAAGTGCCAGAGGCAACCTTGCGCGAAATCGTCGCTTTGGCGCAAAGAGCTCCATCCTGGGTTGACTCCCAGCCTTGGCGGGTCTATCTCGCGACTGGGGAGAGCCTGAAGGCCCTGCGGCAAAGGCACCTGGACAATGTTGCCAGTGGCCGGGAAGCCGCGCCTGACTGGCCGACGACCCACCGCACGGACTGGGATCCCTTCCCGCAGGCCAACATGGCCAAGCACAACGAGGCCACGGCCGCATACCTGAACACGCCAGAACTCAAGGAACTCAGAGGGGTCACCCTGCAAAAGCAGCTCTTTGATGCCCCGGCCATTGCCTACCTGACTTTGCCAAAGATCTCCAACCAGTGGTCCATCTATGACCTGGGGGCCTTTGGCCAGACTTTGGCCCTGGCGGCCCAAGGCTTGGGGGTATCCTCCATGCCGGCCTATGAATTCGTCAAATACCCGGATGAAGTCCGCGCCGTCATGGGCATCCCTGACGACCAATGGGTTGCCATGGGGATTGGCCTGGGCTATCCAAAGGACCACTACGTCAATGGCTATGACGCCCCCCGCTGCCCGCTTGACCAGGTCTTGACCCTGAAAAAATAAAAGTTACAAAAGTCAACTAAAACTGTTGACTTTTAGTAAGCGGATCGGTATGATTTAACTAAATCGGTGAAAGGAGCTAAGTCAATGTTTGCATCACAAAACTGTCAAGTTATGTCAGCATGTTGTATGTGTCACGCATACGACTCATTTGTGATGCCGAAATTGGATTTAGCCTTTCAAGCGGATTTGCCAAGCAGGTAGCTGACCAAGGGTCACTATCAGCGAAATTATCAATAATGGCAGAGAACGAGCAGCTGTTTCCAACTTTGGAGACGGCTGCTTTTTTTGTCAGCATGGAGGAAAAAACATGAGCAAGTTTAAGAAATTGGCGGCCGCCGGCTTGAGCGTCAGCGCGGCCTTGTTGCTGGCTGCCTGCGGCACGAATGGCGCGGCCCAAAAGGCCAGTAGGGACAAGCAGGTCTTGAACCTGTCGGCTGCCGCCCCCCTGGACACCATCGACATCAGCAAGGCCACGGGCTATGGACAGACGGGGAATGTCTTTGAAAGCTTCTACCGCTTGGGCAAGAAGGGGACGCCAGCACCTGGCCTGGCAAAGGAAGGCCAAGTCTCCAAGAACGGGAAGACCTGGGCCTTCAAAATCCGTCCCAATGCCAAATGGTCCAACGGCGAAAAGATCACGGCGCAGGACTTTGTCTACTCCTGGCGCCGGACGATCAATCCCAAGACCGCGTCCCCATATTCCTACCTGTTTTCAGGCATAAAGAACGCGGACGCGATCACCGCGGGCAAAAAGCGTCCGAGTTCGCTGGGCATTTCCGCCAAGGGCCAGGACACGGTCATCGTCAAGCTGGACAAGCCAATCGCCTACTTCAAGGTCCTGATGGCTTACCCACTCTTTGGGCCGCAAAACGAGGCCTTCATCAAGAAGACTGGCAAGAAGTACGCGACCAGCTCCAAGTACATGCTTTATTCCGGCCCGTTCAAAATGACTGGCTGGAAGGGGACCAATGACAGCTGGTCGTTTGTCAAGAACGGACAGTACTGGGACAAGCAGGCCGTCAAGCTGCAGAAGATCAACTACCAAGTGGTCAAGACGACCAACACCGGCTACCAGCTCTACCAGCAGGGCAAGCTGGACTTGACGCCCCTGTCAAGCGAGCAGGTCAAGCAGCTTAAGACCAGCAAGGACTACAGAACCTACGGCTATTCTTACGTAGCCTTTCTGGCCTACAATTTCAAGGCCAAGGATCCGGTGGTCAAAAAGGCACTCAACAACAAGGACATCCGCTTGGCCATGTCCCTGGCCCTTGACCGCAAGACTTTGACGACCAAGGTCTTTGGCGATGGCTCAACCGTGCCTAAGGGCTTCGTTTCCTCAGGCCTGGCTTACGATCCGGCAAGCAAGCGGGATTTCGCTGACGAGCAGGAAGTGGCTAATACCGTCGACTACGATGAAAAACTGGCGGAAAAGCACTGGCGGGCCGGCTTGAAGGCGCTGGGCAGCAAGAAGCTGACGATTACCCTACTTGCTTCAAACGAGTCAACCAACGCCGACGCGCTGACCCAGTATATCCAGTCCCAATGGACCAAAGTCTTGGAGGGAATCAGCGTCAAGGTTTCCAGCATCCCCGGCAAAAATGCCTATGCCAAGGCCAGCGATGGCGACTTTGACGTTTACGTTTCCGGCTGGGGCGGGGACTTCAACGACCCGATGACCTTCATGCAGATCATGGAAAGCGGCACTTCCTACAACTACGGCAAGTGGACCAGCGCCAAGTACGACGCCCTGATCAAGCGGGCATTGAACCAAGACGCCAATGACCCGCAAAAACGCTGGGATGATCTGGTGGCTGCGGCCCGCCTGGTCAACAGCGAGCAGGCTATCACGCCGATCTACCAGCAGACCACGGCCTACCTGCAAAAGAGCAAGGTCAAGGGCGTCATTCACAACAATGCCGGGACCCAGTGGAGCTACAAGTACGCTTATATCCAATAAAGCGTTCAAGCAAAAAACAAGCACCGAGGCCGGTGCTTGTTTTTTTAGTCTTCGCCGATAATCTTGAAGCCATAGCCGCGAATGTGGTTCTTGAGCAGCTGCAGGTACCTTTGTGCCAGGTGGCTCAGGCGGGCATGCTGGTGGCAGGCCACGCCTAAAGTAATCGGGTCGTCCAGGTCCAGGGGGATCGCGACGATCTTGTCGTCGTTCAGCTTGCTGGAGATGATCCCGGAACTGATGGTGTAGCCGTTAAGGCCAACCATGAGGTTGAAGATCGTGGCCCGGTCGCTGACCTTGATTTCTTTCTTGTGGGGGATGCCTGCTGGCAAGATATTTGTGTAAAAGCAAAAGGGCGCAGATCATGCTGCGAGATCTGCGTCCTTTTGTCATATGCCGTTTTTAGTGCCGGGTAGCCCGGTGGTCGCTCGTGCCTTTAATCTTGTGAACCCGGCGCTTGAAGTGCTGGTGCTGGTCAGAGACAAACTTGAAATGCCGCATTTTTCCGGCGAAGGGGCGGCCGGACAGGCGGATGGAAGTCCAGTCTTTCATCAGGCTGGTCATGCTGTCCAAATCTTTTAGCCGCTCCTGGCTGCCTTCAGCGGCGGCGGCTTGACGGATGTCGCCTTCAAGGCGGGCGATCAGGTTGTTGTGGTAGGCCATTAGCTCCGGAGTCAGGGGAGCGTGACGGTACTGGTTGAAGAGCTTTTGAATCAGCTCCATGGCTTCTTGGGCATTTTGCGGCTGCACGTAGCGGTGTTCTGCTGACATTTTTCCTCCAATAATGATCTGCTGACTGAGTTTTGCGTGTTCTATTTTAACACGCAGGCGCCTATTTGCCTTGGCTGGGGCAGGTTAATTACGCTTAAAATTTATTTAAAGAAATCTGCTGTTTTCCGGATTAAGTGAGAAAAATTAAAATAGCAAAATAGGGCTGGAATCTTTCTCATTTTTTTGTAATAATATAGGCAAAAAGTCTGGAAGGAGAATAAAATGAAAGCTTACGTATTCAGCCTGTCTCCCGTTGAGGAACGGTTCTTTCTAGAATGGGAAGACCAGCATGCTGATGATGAAATCAAATATACCACCAGTCCATTGACGGACGACACCGTTGACCTGACCAAGGGCTTTGATGCCGTCTCCGTTCAGCAGATGGAGCAAATTAAAGATGAAAAGA
Source organism: Lactobacillus porci (assembly GCF_009695985.1). NCBI lineage: Bacteria > Bacillati > Bacillota > Bacilli > Lactobacillales > Lactobacillaceae > Lactobacillus > Lactobacillus porci. Next base: position 13,595 of record NZ_VUMX01000002.1, on the reverse strand, counting down.
TCTATAAGGCCTTGGCAGACAATGGGATCAAGCACTTGGCCATCCGCCAGGTCGGCGTCGATATCGTGGACTTGAAGCTGGCCAAGAAGTATGGCATCGTCGTTTCAAACGTTCCGGCCTATTCACCGCGCGCCATTGCCGAAAACGGCCTGACCGGGGCCATGTACCTGCTGCGCAAATGGGGCTACTACCACCGCAAGATGCGGCGCGGGGACTTTACCCGGCCAGTTGAGCTGATGAGCGATGAAATCTTCAACCAGACGGTCGGGATCGTCGGCCTGGGCCGGATCGGGTCAGCCGCGGCGGAACTCTATCATGCCCTTGGGGCCCGCGTGATTGGCTATGATCCGGTCTATAATGCATCTTTGGAGCCTTTTCTGGACTTCGTTGATCTGGAGACCTTGATCAAGACGGCGGACATCATCCAGCTGCATATTCCGTTGACCAAGGACAACGTGGGGATGTTCAGCGCCAACGAATTCGCGGAAATGAAGGATGACGCGATCATCGTCAATGAATCCCGCGGGGAATTGATCGACACCAAGGCCCTGATCGTGGCCTTGAAGTACCACGAAATTGGCGGGGCGGCTTTGGACGTGCTTGAAGGGGAAAGCAAGATTTTTGGCCGCAAGTTTGAAGACGTGGGCTCACTGCCTGAAGACTATACTGAACTGATCAACATGCCGAACGTGGTCATGTCGCCGCACTCAGCCTACTACACCAAGATGGCGGTCAAGAACATGTTCTTCCAAAGCATGACCGACATCCAGCGCACTTTGGACGGCCAGGCGGCTATCTTCCAAGTAAAATAGACAAAATCAAAATACAGGGAAAGAAAAAATAGAGAAATACAGCTTGCAAAATAGAGTGAAGAGACGATAAGCGCCAAAAAAGCCGGAGAGAACTGGTCTCCGGCTTTTTTGGACTGTTAAGCTTGCGGCTTCTGCTGGCTGCTCTTGTCCCAGATCTGGGCCGCGGCAGGAATCTTGCCCAAGTCGCCGATCTCGTCCTTGTCCAGGATGATCAGGTTGTTGGGACCGGCCGCCAGGTTGTTGAAGGAGTCCAGGCTCTGATTTCTGAAGTAGCCTTCACCAGCCTGGCTTAAGGCCGCTTCCAGCTTGCTGATCCGGTAGGCGTCAGCATCGGCTTGGGTGCGGATGGCCTCCGCCTTGGCCTTGGCGGTGGCTACCAGGGCGTCGTTCTTGGCCTTGGTGGTCAGCTCGATATTGCGGGCTTCCCCTTCAGCGCGGGCAATGGCAGCGGTCTTTTCCCGGTCAGCCGTCAATTGCTTGTCCATGGCCTTCTGAATTTCCGGGCTGGGCAGGAGTTCATCGACGTTGACCCGGACCACACGGATCCCGTAGATGTCGGTCAAGTCGCCGATGGCATCGGACAATTGGGCGTTGATTTGGCTGGTTGAGCCTAAGGCCTCGTTCAGTTCCATCCGCCCGATGATGTCGCGCAGGTGGCCGCGGATCAGCTGAACCATGGATTCAACGGAATCGGTGTTGTTGTAAAAGTACTTGTAGGAATCGGTGACCAGGTAGTTCAAGGTCAGACTGGTGGTAATCTCCGCGTTGTCCTTGGTGATAATGGAGTACTTGGAGATTTCCAGCGGCTGCAGGGCCAGGGAAACTTTTCTTAAGCGCTGGATGAAGGGGATGAGCAGGGTAGGTCCGGCTTTTACGGTCCGGCTGTAGCGGCCCAAGGTTTCAATCAGCCCTTCGGAATTCTGCGGTACGATCCTGATGCCCGCGGCCAGCAGGACCAAGACTAAGACGATCAATAAAATCCTTACAATAATCATTGGCAATCCTCCAGATTGTAAATAAAAAATGATGCAATAATATCCATAATACTTTTTGGATATGGACAATATTATAGCCAAGAAAGAGCTTAAAGAACATCTAAATTTGCTTTTTGCGGCAAAAAGTCTGTTAGACTTGAGGGGGAAAAAGACTTAACCATTTTTGTTTTAGAGTTTTAGAAAAGGACGTATCGATGGCTAATCAAGATCAACAATATTTGGATTTGCTTAGAAAAATCATGGAAGAAGGCCACGACAAGAGCGACCGGACCGGAACGGGGACGCGGAGCCTGTTTGGGGCCCAGATGCGCTTCGACCTGAGCCAGGGCTTTCCGATTTTGACGACCAAGCGGGTGCCTTTTGGCTTGATTAAGAGCGAGCTGCTCTGGTTCCTGCGCGGGGACACCAACATCCGCTTCCTGCTCCAGCACAAGAACCACATTTGGGATGAGTGGGCCTTCAAGAACTGGGTCACCAGCCCGGAATATCAAGGTCCGGACATGACTGACTTTGGCCTGCGCAGTCAAACGGACCCGGATTTCAAGCGGGTCTACGATGATGAGATGGGCAAGTTCTGCCAGCGGATATTGGATGACAGCGACTTTGCCCAAAAATACGGCGATCTGGGCGACGTCTATGGGGCCCAGTGGCGTCATTGGGGCAAGCGGGGCGGCGGCTTTATCGACCAGATTGCCAACGTGATCGAGCAGATCAAGACCACGCCGGACTCCCGCCGGATGATCGTCACTGCCTGGAATCCCGAAGACGTGCCAGCCAGCGCTTTGCCGCCTTGCCACGTCTTGTTCCAGTTCTACGTGGCCGACGGCAAGCTCTCCTTGCAGCTCTACCAAAGATCAGGCGACATGTTCCTGGGCGTGCCTTTCAACATTGCCAGCTATTCTTTGCTTTTGTCGCTGGTGGCTAGGGAAACCGGCCTGGAAGTGGGCGAATTCGTGCACACCTTGGGCGATGCCCACATCTACCGCAACCACTTTAACCAAGTCAAGGAGCAGCTGACCCGGCAGCCATATGACGCCCCAACCTTGTGGCTCAACCCGGAAAAGCGGGCGGTGGCTGACTTTGAGATGAAGGACATCAAGGTCCTTGACTATAAGCACCATGGCACCATTAAGGCGCCAGTAGCGGTATAATTGCTTTCTATATCTAGTCAAAGGAGATTCAAATGATTACTTTTGTCTGGGCGGAAGACGAAAACGGGGCGATCGGGCTGAATGGCCACTTGCCCTGGCATCTGCCCGCTGACCTGCACCACTTTAAAGACAAGACCATGGGCCATCCAATGCTGATGGGGCGCAAGACCTTTGCCTCCTTCCCCAAGCTGCTGCCGGGTCGGGTTCACGTCGTTTTGACCCGGAGCGCGGATTTTGCCCGAAAATACGCGGACAATGACCGCGTGCTCGTCTTGACCAGCCAGGAGGCCATGAACCAGTGGCTGGCGGCGAACGCGGACGTGGAAGTCTGCGCCATCGGCGGGGCCAGCCTGTTTGAAATGCTGGCCAGCCGGGCTGATCGGCTGGAGCGGACGGTGATCAAGGCGGCCTTTGCAGCCGACACCTACATGCCGGCCATTGACTACGGGCAGTTTGACCTGGTGGCTGCTGAAAGCCATGAGCCGGATGCCAAGAACAAGTACCCTTATGTTTTTGAAAGCTACCAGCGCAAGCACTAAAAACGCGCGGCGATGAATGAAGACGAGCTGCACGGAAAGATGAGAGGGTGAAAAAATGAAAACGAATGTTGAGACGGGCTTGACCCAAGCCGAGGTTGACCAGCGGGTCGCGGCCGGCAAGGTCAACGTCGCGATTGATGATGAGTTCAAGACCAACAAGCAGATTATCAGGGAGAACGTCTTTACCTACTTCAACCTGATTTTCCTGGTCTTGACCATCCTGTTGCTGATTGCCGGGGACATCCGGGACCTGACCTTCCTGCCGGTCATTATCTTGAACACGGTGATTGGGATCGTTCAGGAAATCCGGGCCAAGTCGGTCTTAAGCAAGCTGAGCGTCCTGAACCAGGCCGAAGTGGTGGCCATCCGCGGCAAGAAGCGGGTTCGGGTCCCGATTGACCAATTGGTGGCTGATGATCTGGTCCTGCTGAAGACCGGGGACCAGATTCCAGCTGACGCGGTCGTCGTTGACGGGGAAGTCCACGTCAATGAGTCCCTGCTGACGGGGGAAGCCGATGAAATTGCCAAGAGCCCAGGCGACCAGCTATTGTCTGGCTCCTTTATCGTTTCCGGCAAGGTTTTAGCCCAGCTGGTCAAGGTTGGCGCCGATTCCTACATCGCCAAGCTGACAGCCCAGGCCAAAGCCATGGGCGGCGGAGAAGAGTCGGCCATGATCCGCGCGATCAACCGCTTGATCAAGTGGGTCGGGATCATTATCATTCCCCTTGGCGTGGCCCTGTTTGCCCAAGCCTACTTCATGAACCATCAGGGCTTCGCGGAATCCATCAGTTCCATGGAAGCGGCCATTATCGGGATGATTCCGGAAGGACTCTACCTGCTGACGACCGTGGCCCTGGCCCTGGCTGCAATGCGCCTGGCCCGCAACCAGGTCATGCTGCACGACATGAAGAGCGTGGAGACCTTGGCCCGGGTCAACGTCCTCTGCGTTGACAAGACGGGGACGATTACGGAACCGAAAATGGCGGTTGAAAAAGCCATCCAGTCCCCCCACTACCAAGGCCGGGACTTAGAGGCTCTGTTGACCGACTATGCCGCCAGCATGCCAGTGGACAACATTACGGCCGAAGCCCTGAGCCAAAAGTATGGTCAAGAGGGCGGCGGCAAGGCCAAGGCAATTATTCCGTTCACTTCCGTGAACAAGTATAGCGGGGCGGTTTTTGACGGCTATACGCTGCTGATGGGGGCACCTGAAATGCTCTTGCAGGGCGAGCTGCCGGAATACCAGGAAGAATTTGCCAAATATCCTGAAGAAGGCTACCGGGTTCTGGCCTTTTGCCGCTATCCACTGGAGATGGCAGATGAAAAAGAAGCCCTGACCCAGCCGGTGGAAGTTCTGGGCTACGTGCTTTTGTCCAACCCGATCAGACGCGAGGCCAAGGATACCTTCCAGTACTTCGCCAAGCAGGGCGTGGACATCAAGGTCATTTCCGGGGACAATCCGGTGACCGTCTCCAGAGTCGCGGCCCAGGCTGGCATTGCCGGGGCGGACAAGTATCTTGACGCCCAGACGATCAAAGACGGCGAATATGAAAAAGCCGTTGCTGACTACAATGTCTTTGGCCGGGTCAAGCCGGAACAGAAGAAGAAGTTCGTCAATGCCTTGCAAAAGCAGGGCAAGACGGTGGCCATGACTGGGGACGGGGTCAACGACATTCTGGCCATGAAAGAAGCCGACTGCTCAATTGCCATGGCCTCAGGCAACAGCGCGGCCGTACAGGCCTCGCAGGTCGTCTTGCTGGACTCCAACTTTGCCAAGATGCCGCAGGTCGTCAATGAAGGCCGGCAGGTAGTCAACAACATCGAGCGCTCAGCTGGCCTGTTTTTGGTCAAGAACATCTTCTCTTTGTTGATGGCCTTGATGTCCTTGATCTTGACCATTAATTACCCGCTCAAGCCAGCCCAGATCACCCTGATTTCCAGCTTTACCATTGGCCTGCCATCCTTCCTTTTGGCACTTGAGACCAACCATAAGCGCATTCGCGGCAACTTTACGGTCAATATCCTGACCAAGTCCATTCCTGGCGGGATTACCGACTGGCTGGCCGTCAGCATCCTGGTCTTGACCGACAAATTTATCAATATCGGCTCTAAGGAAGTAGGAACCTCGTCAACCATCCTCTTGGTCTTGGTAGGCATGATGGTGCTCTTCTGGATCTCGCGGCCGCTGAACAAGTACCGGCTGCTGGTAATGGCGGTCTCCGCGGTCTGCATCATTTTGTCGATCATTTTCATCCCTGGCTTCTTCAGGCTCTCAGCTCTGTCGAAACGGGCAGTCTTCACGATCATTGTCCTCTTCTTTGCCGGCATGACCTTGTTCAGGGGCATGTCCCGGATCTGCGATGGGATTAAAGAAGTCTCCAATGTCATCAGCGAAAAGGGCCGTGAGGCCAAGGTCGGCGACATTATCAAGGCTTACCGCAAGGATGCCGGTGAACTATAGGAAAAACAATATTAAAAAAATCCGGACTTTTTTAATATTGTTTCTTGACGACCTTAAAAAATGATGATAAATTATAAACATCAAATGAAATACAAGTTATCTCGAAAAGCAGAGTAGCTGGAGCAAGCTTCTTCACAGAGAGTCGCCGGTTGGTGAAAGGCGACAGGAGCTTCCTGGCGAAGATGGGCTTGGAATGATATGGGCCGGTGATATTTAGCCGGCTCCGGGGTTGCTCTCGTTAAACAAGCAAGCTGGTTCCCTGATGAATTGGGGAGACAGTTGGTGAGATTCGCTGTGCAAGCAGTGAATGAACTAAAGGTGGTAACACGAAGCGCTTCGTCCTTTACAGAGGGACGGAGCGCTTTTTTTATCACCGCTCGGCCAATCGTGATGACTTGTAGAAATTAGTGTTTTTAGAGATAAGAGTTTATTTAATCTGGAAATAAAAATATGGGAGGATCTTCAAAATGAAGAAAAAGAAGCAAAGAAATATTATTATTGCCGTCGTTGTCGTAGTGGCCTTGGTCTTGATCGGTTGGCTGTCATTCGGTAAGAAGGGCTCAAACGACTCAGCCAAGAGCGAGACCGTAACGGTCGGCGTCGTTGGCGCGACTAAGGCTGAACGGGCCATCTGGAAGAGCGTGGCGCAAACCGCCAAGAAGAAGTACAACGTGACCGTCAAGATCAAGAACTTCTCTGACTACAACCAGCCAAACAGCGCCTTGAAGTCAGGCGACCTGGATCTGAACGCTTTCCAGCACTACAACTTCCTGAACAACTGGAACAAGGCCAACAAGGGCAACCTGGTAGCCATCGGCAAGACCTACATCGCCCCAATCCGTCTTTACTCACTGAAGTACAAGTCACTCAAGGCTCTGCCAAAGGGCGCGACGATTGCCATTCCTAACGATGCAACCAACGAAGCCCGGGCCCTGCTGGTATTGAAGAACGCCGGCCTGATTACCCTGAAAGGGACCAGCGCAACCAAGATTTACTCAGTTGCTGACATCAAGAGCAACCCGAAGAACTTCAAGATCAAGGAAGTTGCAACTGAACAAGCTGCCCGCGTTTTGAAGTCAGTTGACGCCGCCGTTGTCAACAACGACTACGCTAACCCAGCTGGCCTTGGCGACAAGCAAACCATCTACGTTGAGCCAATCAACAAGGACTCATTCCAATGGATCAACATCATCGTTGCCAACAAGAAGGACAAGAACAAGCAGGCTTACAAGGATGTCGTAAAGGCATACCAAACCGCGAAGACCAAGAAGCTGTACAAGAAGTACTACGGCACTAAGCAAGAAGCAGCTTGGGACGCTAAGTTCTAAGCCAACTAAGCAAGCATAATCAATAAAAGGACGGTCATATATGAGCATTATTCAACTAGACCATGTCAGCGTGACTTTTAAGCGCAAGAAGGAAGAGGACGTTAAAGCCGTGCAGGATGTTACCCTGCACATTGAAAAAGGGGACATCTACGGGATCGTTGGCTTCTCAGGTGCCGGCAAGTCGACCCTGGTCCGTACCATCAACCTGCTGCAAAAGCCATCTGCCGGCAGCGTCACGGTTGACGGGGTAGAATTCGTAAAAGACGGCAAGCAAGTCATTTCCGAAAAGGACCTGCGTGCTCATAGACGAAAGATTGGCATGATCTTCCAGCAGTTCAACCTGTTGAACGAGACCACGGTCATTGAAAACATTGCCTTCGCCCTCAAGCACTCCGGCTTAAGCGATGAAGACCTGGAAGCCAAATGCCGCAAGCTCTTAAAGCTGGTTGACCTGGAAGACAAGGCGGAGGCATATCCGGCCCAATTGTCTGGTGGCCAGCAGCAGCGGGTGGCCATTGCCCGGGCTTTGGCCAACGATCCGGACATCCTTTTGTCAGACGAAGCCACGAGTGCTCTGGACCCGCAGACCACCATCCAGATCCTGGACCTGCTCAAGAAATTGAACAAGGAACTGGGCCTGACCATCGTCTTGATCACCCACGAAATGGACGCCGTCAAGAAGGTAGCCAACAAGGTTGCCGTCATGGAAAACGGGAAAGTCATCGAAAAGGGCAACCTGCGGGAAGTCTTCCTGCACCCGCAAAAGGAATTGACCCAGAAGTTCGTGGGCGGCTCATTGCAAGTCGTGGACACTTTGAAGGGGCTGGATATTACCCTGCACGAAAACGAGGCCCTCTACCAGCTGGTCTACAACTTGAACAACGTGGAAAAGTCAATCATCATTGAGCTTTATCGGCAGCTGGGCGTTGAAGCCTCCATGCTGTACGGGAACGTGGAGATTCTGGCCGACGAGCCGGTCGGCACGCTGCTGATCACCGCCAAGGGGGATGCTGACCAGCAAAAGGCCACGGTCAAGTTCCTGAACGAGCAAGGGGTTACGGTTACTGAATTGGATGAAAGGGGCAATCGCTTATAATGAACGCATTTGTACATTGGATCGCTGTCAACTTCCCTAACATTTACAACTTAGGCTGGAGCGGGGACACCGGCTGGGGCACCTCCATCATGCAGATCATTTACATGACCTTTTGGCCATCTGTCTTTGGGGGCATCCTGGGGCTTTTCTTCGGGGTCGTCCTGGTCTTGACTGAACCCGGCGGCATTTTGGAAAACAGGTTCTGGTACAACGTGTGCGATAAGCTGGTTTCCATCCTGCGGGCTGTCCCATTCATTATTTTGCTGGCCTTCGTGTCACCTTTGACCCGCTTGATCGTCGGGACTGAAATCGGCGATACCGCGGCTTTGGTGCCATTGACCTTGGGGATCTTCCCATTCTACGCCCGCCAGGTCCAAGTCGCTTTGGAAAGCCTGGACCCAGGCAAGGTTGAAGCCGCCAAGAGCTTGGGGGCTTCCAACTGGGACATTATCTTTGACGTCTACTTGAAGGAAACCCGGTCCGAAATCGTCCGCGTATCCACCGTCTCCATCATCAGCCTGATCGGCTTGACCGCCATGGCTGGGGCCGTTGGGGCCGGCGGCTTGGGTACGACGGCTATCCAATACGGTTACCGCGACTTCGCGACCGACGTAACATTCCTGGCAACGCTGCTGGTTGTCATCATGATCTTCATCGTGCAAGTCGTCGGCGACTTCTTGGCCAAGAAGCTCAATCACCAGCACCGCTAATTATTAAGCAGGCTCTGCAAAAGACTCTCCGCTGGAGAGTCTTTTTTGCGTTTGTCAAGCACTGATTGCAGCGCTTACAAGCCTTTGAACTCTAGCGGCAATTATTTGAATATTTTAAAATAATCTTTTTTGATTTTAAAAAATACAAAAAGCAGCTTATAATGAGAGTGTAAGCAGAAATAATTTTAAGTAGAGGAAAAGACATGGCAAAATACTTATTCAAAACAAGTCCAATTGATTTGGTCAACCCGAGCTATGACATAGTAATTATTGGCGCCGGCGGCACTGGCTTGTCAGCTGCCTTGCAGGCACATGAACTGGGTGCCAGCGTGGCCGTTTTTGAAAAGAATGAGGCCCTTGGCGGCAACACCAACAAGGCTTCTTCCGGCATGAACGCGGCTGAATCCCTGGTGCAATACGATCATGGGATCATTGACAACAAGGCTGACTTCTACAAGGAAACCTTAAAGGGCGGTGGCTGCCTGAACGATACCGAGATGCTCCATTACTTTGTCGATCATGCGCCTTTGGCGATTGACTGGCTTAAGGAACACGAGATTGAGCTTTCCGATTTGACCATCACTGGGGGGATGAGCCAGAAGCGGGCCCACCGTCCGGCTTCCATGGCTCCAGTTGGCGGCTACCTGGTGACGGGCCTGCTCAAGAGCGTTGAAAAGGAAAGAATCTCTGTTTTCAACCAGGCCAAGGTCACCAAGCTGCTGCAGGATGAAAGCAAACGAATTACCGGGGTTGAGATTGCTGGCCCTGACGGCCGCAGAACCGTGAAGGCCAAGGCCGTGATCCTGGCGACGGGGGGCTTTGGCGCTTCTAAGGAAATCATCAAGAAATACCGGCCTGACCTGGCTGACTACAAGACGACCAACCAGGCTGGCGCGACTGGTGACGGCCTACTGCTGGCGGAAGGGGTAGACGCCCAGCTGATCCAGATGCGTTTTATCCAAGTACACCCAACGGCCCAAACCGATGGCCCTAGAACCTTCTTGATCGGCGAAGCAGTCCGCGGGGAAGGCGCTATTTTGGTCAACCAGGCCGGCCAGCGCTTCGTCAACGAACTGGACACCCGGAAAGTCGTTTCAGCGGCCATCACCGGTTTGAATGAGGATGGGGCCTACCTGATCTTTGACCAAGGCATTCGGGATCACGTGAAGGCGGTTGAGTTCTATGATTCAGTCGGCTTGGTTGAACATGGCCAAAGCCTGGAAGAACTGGCCGGCAAGATCGGCGTCGACGCTGCTGGCCTGGAAGCCACGGTGGCTGCCTGGAACGGGGCGGTTGAAAAGCATGACGACCAAGCCTTTGGCAGAACCACGGGGATGGACCGCGGCGTGACTGACGCGCCATTCTTCGCCATCCACATTCACCCAGCCATCCACTACACGATGGACGGGATCCACATCACGCCTGAAACCGAAGTCCTGGACACCAACGGTCACGAAATTCCTGGCCTCTACGCTGCTGGTGAGGTTTCCGGGGGGCTGCACGGCAACAACCGGATTGGCGGGAACTCAATCGCGGAGACGGTTGTCTTTGGCCGGCAAGCCGGCATCCAAGCCGTGAAGTACGTCCGTGGCAACTAGTTTTGTAAGACATTTTCAATGAATAGTCTCTGAAAGCACTTCAGTCCGAAGTGCTTTTTCTTTTGCGTTTTTACAAAGAATTACCGTGAATTTAACTAAATTGAAGCGATTTCATAAGATTCTTGCAAGAGTTTGAGCTAATGTTTGATTCTTCACAAAGAACTTGCTATGATTAAGACAAGGAGAAAATGTAACCGCTTTTGAAAAATACGGAAGGAACCAGAAAGATGAGTACGCAAGAACGTTTTAAGCAAAATGAACTAAAAAGATCCAACCCGGTCTTCAGCCGCGTGCGCGCGACGATCGAAAGTGCCTTTTACGGCAACAACGTGCATGAGGTGACCAGCGTCGCTGAAGCCTATGAATTGGCAAAGAAGCAGTCAGGAGTGATCGTGACTGACCTGCCAATCCTGCACACTAAGGAATTAGGCTTGCCAATGGGAGCCACCCAGCTTGTTTACAACCACGGCAAGATCTTGGGCCGGACGGCCAGCGCCCGGCACTTTGTCGACGATCCAAAGGAAGACCCGGCAGCCTTGGCAAGCAACCTGTATGAAGATATTTATGCTGGCCATGAGCAACGGTACTTGAAGGCGACGGTCCTGGTAGGTCTTGATGAATCATTCACGGTCAAGGCGCACGTGATGATGCCGGAAGACCAGGCTTTCAACCTTTTGAGCTACATTTTGAACTTCCAGTTCTTTGATGAGGAAGCAGCCAAGATGTACAAGAACTCAAAGGCATATGATGAGGGCGATATCTACTTCTACTTTGACCCTAACGTCACTGATCCTGACTATCCAAAGGGCTTTGGCGTCTTTGACGCTCCCCACAACGCGGCCGCGGTCTTTGGCCTGCGCTACTTCGGGGAGCTGAAGAAGGGGACTTTGACCTTGGCCTGGGCCATGGCCCACCGCCACGGCTACGCGGCCTGCCACGGCGGGGAAAAGGCCTTCCACTTCAAGGACAAGAACGACAAGGTCTTTGCTTTTTACGGCTTGTCAGGCTCAGGCAAGTCAACCCTGACCCACGCGACCCATGGCGGCAAGTATGACATCACGGTGCTGCACGATGACGCCTTCATTATCTCAAGAGAAGACGGTTCATCCGTAGCCCTTGAGCCAGCCTACTTTGACAAGACCCACGATTATCCAGCCGGCCACCACGAAACCGAGTACTATACGGTAGTGATGAACTGCGCGGTGACCCAGGATGAAGCCGGGAGAAAGGTCTTGGTGACTGAGGACCTGCGCAACCACAACGGCCGGGTGATCAAGAGCCGCTACACTTCCGCCAACCGGGTAGACGTGGAGAAGGATCCAATCACGGCCTTGTTCTGGATCATGAAGGACAACTCTTTGCCGCCAGTCTTGAAGATTGACGATCCGGTCCTGGCCACGACCATGGGCTTGACTTTGGCCACCAAGCGGACTTCCGCGGAAAACCTGCCAAAGGGCTTTGACATGAACACCTTGGTCATCGAGCCATTTGCTGACCCGTTCAGAGCCTACCCAGTGGCTGGCGACTACGGCGACTTTAAGGAACTGTTCACTGAGCGTCACGCGGCCTGCTACGTTTTGAATACGGATGCCTTCATGGGCAAGGACATTCCTAAGGAGCTGACCATGAAGATCCTGGAATACCTGGCTGACGATACTGATGAGTGGAAGCCGTTTGGTGACTTCAAGGGCGTTTCCTACATGCCGCTGGCAGGCTTTGAGGTCAAGCTGGATGATCCAGACTACAAGAAGACCTTGGTGGCGAGAATGCAGGACCGGCTTGACTGGGTCAACGACTACAATGACAAGAATCCGGAAAATCCATTGCCAAATGAGGCAAAGGAAACATTGCAAGGCATCATCAAGGAACTCAGCTGATAAAGCAGCAGAATCCGGCATAGTTTCCAAACGGCCAATTTTACAAACTAAAAGAAAAAATGAAGACAAAGCAACTGAACAAGCAAAAAGAAGCCGGCAGGCGCCGGCTTCTTTTTTGTTTTTTTACCGTATTTTCTTAATTTTTTTGCTTGAAAAAACAAAAAAAGAAAAAAGTTTGGGAAATTTTAAAGGATAAAATCGGTAATTTCCGAACAATCAGCGAGAAAAATAGAAGAGATTAACATTGCAAGGCGATGCTTTACAAAGCTTAAATCAATAGCGTGTTACAACGCACCCGTGCGTTTATGGTACAAAACGAATGAAAAGGGCAATTTGACTTAAAAGCAAAATGCAGGTAAAGTATTATTTGCTCCCGCGGGAAAGCCGAAGCGTTTTCCTAAGGAAACAAAATCTTAAAAAGATGTTGACAAGGATTCATCATCTTGCTAAGATATAAAACGTTGCGTCGCCGAAAGGCAGGCAACAAGTTGGTACTTTGAAAACTGAACAAAGTTTCGCAGTGTGCGGGTTCAAGTTTACTTGAATCCAAACAAATAAGCGAAGTCAATTCGCAAGCAATAATCTGGAGCAGATTAAAAAGAGCTCATTTTCAAAATGAGAGTTTGATCCTGGCTCAGGACGAACGCTGGCGGCGTGCCTAATACATGCAAGTCGAGCGAGCTGAATTCAAAGATCCCTTCGGGGTGATTTGTTGGACGCGAGCGGCGGATGGGTGAGTAACACGTGGGCAACCTGCCCCAAAGACTGGGATACCACTTGGAAACAGGTGCTAATACCGGATAACAACAGAAGCTGCATGGCTTTTGTTTGAAAGGCGGCTTTAAGCTGTCACTTTAGGATGGGCCCGCGGTGCATTAGCTAGTTGGTGGGGTAACGGCCCACCAAGGCAATGATGCATAGCCGAGTTGAGAGACTGATCGGCCACATTGGGACTGAGACACGGCCCAAACTCCTACGGGAGGCAGCAGTAGGGAATCTTCCACAATGGACGCAAGTCTGATGGAGCA
>NZ_VUMX01000019.1:0-42739 GCF_009695985.1 Lactobacillus porci | reverse complement strand
ACTGACAGTTCTGTATAATTCATAGTAAGAAGGGCTCCCCATGTTTTTGTCGTTATTAACATTGTAAGGGACAACCCTTCTTTTTTTGTTATCTAATTTCTATTTACACAAGAATTTATACTGAACCGATTTTTCCCCTAAAAGTACCTAATTACGGCTGATTTTGGAAAAATGAGCCCCGTAAAGTACCTAACTACGGGCTTTTGCAAAAATTTGAGCCCCGTAAAGTACCCAACTACGGGCTTTTGCAAAAAATCGAGCCCCGTAAAGTACCCAACTACGGGCTTTTGCAAAAAATCGAGCCCCGTAAAGTACCCAACTACGGGCTTTTGCAAAAATTTGAGCCCCGTAAAGTACCCAACTACGGGCTTTTGCAAAAAATCGAGCCCCGTAAAGTACCCAACTACGGGCTTTTGCAAAAATTTGAGCCCCGTAAAGTACCTAACTACAGCCCGTTTCAAAAAATACCTAGCAACTAACGCTTTGACAAGAACGTTACCCTAAAGCTATCTAACTGCAGTTGATTTCTGATAGTAAAAAAGTGTTGAACAATTGCTCCATCGAGTAATCATTCAACACTTTAGGTTAATATTGCTATTCGCTTCTTCCAGCAAAATTACTTTGCAGCGTCAGTAGTAGTCTTAGTTGCGTCAGTTGCTGGGGTAGTAGTTGACTTAGTGTCAGTAGTAGTCTTAGTTGCGTCAGCTGCTGGGGTAGTAGTTGACTTAGTGTCAGTAGTAGTCTTAGTTGCGTCAGTTGCTGGGGTAGTAGTTGACTTAGTGTCAGTAGTAGTCTTAGTTGCTGGCTTAGTAGTCTTCTTGGTAGTCTTAGTTGACTTTGCGGCCTTCTTAGTGGTCTTAGTTGACTTCTTAGCAGCAGCCTTCTTGGTAGTCTTAGTTGACTTCTTAGCAGCGGCCTTCTTAGCAGTCTTAGTTGACTTCTTAGCAGCGGCCTTCTTAGCAGTCTTAGTTGACTTCTTAGCAGCGGCCTTCTTAGCAGTCTTAGTTGACTTCTTAGCAGCGGCCTTCTTAGCAGTCTTAGTTGACTTCTTAGCAGCGGCCTTCTTAGCAGTCTTAGTTGACTTCTTAGCAGCGGCCTTCTTAGCAGTCTTAGTTGACTTCTTAGCAGCGGCCTTCTTAGCAGTCTTAGTTGACTTCTTAGTAGCGGCCTTCTTAGCAGTCTTAGTTGACTTCTTAGCAGCGGCCTTCTTAGCAGTCTTAGTTGACTTCTTAGTAGCGGCCTTCTTAGCAGTCTTAGTTGACTTCTTAGCAGCAGCCTTCTTAGTAGTCTTGGTTGACTTTGCGGCCTTCTTGGTTGACTTTGCGTCAGCCTTCTTAGTGGTCTTTGCGGCCTTCTTAGTGGTCTTTGCTGAAGTCTTTGCAGCTTCCTTGGTTGACTTTGCGTCAGCCTTCTTAGTGGTCTTTGCGTCAGCCTTCTTAGTGGTCTTTGCGGCCTTCTTGGTTGACTTTGCGTCAGCCTTCTTAGTGGTCTTTGCGGCCTTCTTGGTGGTCTTTGCGGAAGTCTTAGCTGCTTCCTTGGTTGACTTAGCGGCCTTCTTGGTGGTCTTTGCTGAAGTCTTAGCTGCTTCCTTGGTTGACTTAGCGGCCTTCTTAGTGGTCTTTGTTGTCGATGTCTTTGCTACAGCCTTCTTGTTGGTCTTAGCAGCTGCCTTCTTAGCAGCGTGAACAGTCAGTGACGTGCCTGGGTTGGCAACGGCACCAGCACCTGCAAGCAGGGCAACAGCAACAGTAGCTTTACTTAAGTTCTTAACTAAACGGTTCTTCATGATATTTTTTCCTTTCCTGATAAAACAACTATTTGCCACGTATTATAACGCATATTTTTCAAAATTGTCATTTTTTCAAAAAAATACACCTAGTATTTAAATAGACTTAAAATAAATTTCCGTGCCCGCTTAGATATTTTTCAAAAATCAATCGCACGCTGGATTTCTTTGAAGAGTCTGGGAAAAACTCAATGTCATAAAAAAGCTTCCAGAAGTTTTCCACTTCTAGAAGCTTTTCCCAGATTCTTTATTGTTCTTCTTTCAAAATGCGCATCGTCGCCTTTAAGGCATCGCGCAATTCCGTGTCCGCCACAAAGCCCAGCTGGCTGATTTTATCAATATCCAGCAAGGCCTTCGTTGCGGTTGAATAGCCAGAGGCTTCTTCGGCATCAGGCAGCTCGAAGACGACCTTCGTGCCGACCGCGTCCGCGATCGTTTCCGCCAAGTTCTTCAACGTGGTATCGCACTTGCTGCCGGCAACGTTATAGGCTTCACCGCATTTGCCATGAACCAGCGTGAAAAAGATCGCCGCTACGGCATCAACGGAATAGATGTATGAATACTGCTGCGTCCCGGCGCTCTTGAGCACGATGTCCTCTTTGGCAATCCCCTTCTTGATGAACTGGGACAAGGCCTTAGAATCCGATTTAAGCATCGTTGGGCCAAAAGAACGCGACAGACGGGCGATTACCACATCCAGGCCTTTTTCTTTGATATAAGCCTGGCAGAGGGCTTCACCGGTACGCTTGCTTTCAGGGTAGCCCGCGCGCAAGGTGTTGCAGTCAAGGTAGCCCAAGTAGTCTTCTTTAAACTTGTCGACGTCACCGCGGTTTTCGCCATACACTTCAACGGATGACATGAACAAGACGCGCTTGACGCCGTGTTCAGCCGCGTAGCTCAGCAAGTTGTTCGTGCCAATCACGTTGGTAGTGATCGTGCTGATCGGGAACTTCGAATAAGCCAAGGGGTGGGTATTGCTGGCCGCGTGCAAAATGTAGTCAACGTGGCCATCATAGTTCACGCCGGCATTGATGTCGCCTTCCGCGAAAGTAAAGTTCGCGTCGTCCCAATAGCTGCCAAAGCGGCCCTGGGCCTTCTTCGCATTGCGGCCTAAAGCAACGATCCGGCAGTTCAGATCGGCTTCTTTGTTCAAAAGCATCACTGCATCGATCAAGCAGCTGCCAATCATCCCCGTTGCCCCGGCAACCATGATCGAGCTGTCTTTGAAGGCCTTCCAATCTTGATATTTTTTAGACCAAGTTCTTAATTCTGACATGTATTCTTGATTATCAGTAATCATCGCAGAGCCTCTAATCTAACTGGTTGGTGTTCAGGTAAGCCTTGAAGAAGCTGAGGTTTTCCGGCGTGGTCAGCTTAATGTTCATGTCTGAGCCAGCCGCGAAGTGCAGTTCAACGCCCAGATCAACCATCATCGTGTTGGTGTATGAAGACCCGTAAATGCCAATCTTTTTTTCAAAAGCTTCATGGTATTTGCTGTCAAGCAGGTCAAAATTGTAAGCCTGCGGCGTCGACACGCGGCGCAGGGTCTCACGTGGAATGTACTTGTGGGTCTTAGCCGGGTCTTTTTCATCAATGACAAAAATTTGCTCATTGTAAGGCATCGAAGTTACGGCATTGCCATATTGCTGGCACTTGACAATCACGTCGGAGATAACTTCATTGTCAATCAATGGACGCACGCCATCGTGAACCAGAATGATGTCATCTTTAGCCGCTTTGCCTTCTAAGTTGAAGACCCCGTTGCGAATGGATTCCTGGCCGGTCTCCCCGCCAGTGACGATCCACTTAAGCTTGGTAATTCCATATTGCTTAGCGTAGGCTTCAGCAACGTTCTGCCAGCCATCCAGGCAGACCAATTCAATAGCGTCAATTTGCGGGTGTCTTTGGAAAGATTCAAGCGTGTACACCAAAACAGGCTTGTCATTGATGTTGATAAATTGCTTGGGAATCTTCTGACCCATTCTCTTGCCAACGCCACCAGCGATTATAATTGCGATATTTGCCATTTTTTGCTCCTAAATAAATTCCCGCTGCCCTGAAATCCGCCAGCTAAGTCATGCGCGGCTTTCGGCGCGGAAAGGCCCAGTTGGGCCAAAAAGTTCAGTCAATACTTTAATTTTAGCAGATCTCCCAGTTTTTGGGGGCTATTTGCCCGCTAGTTGGCTTGCAGGAAGGCGGTCAATAAGTTTCAAAGCGGACGAATTCCGCGAATCTAGGCAAGGTGAACGAGATGCTCCCGTACTTGCGGGTGTCGATCAAGCCTTGGTTCTTAAGCCGGCGGCGGTATTGGTTAAACAGGTTCGGATTCATGTTTAACCGCTCTCTGAACTCTTTCACCTTTCCCCCTTCGTTTTCCGCGATCACGCTTAGGACCTCCTGGTCCAGATCCGACAGTTCACTCCACAGCTTGGCATATGAGGCATCAGCCAGCAATTGATCGTATTCTTGCATAGTGTCTTCACTAATCTCGCAGCTGCCTTGTTCCCAGCAGACATAGCCCAAAGTCTGGAAAGCAAATGGATAGCCCCGGGTCAAGCGGGCCATTTCGATGCTTCTTTCTTGGTCAAGATTAAAAATGCTGGCATAAGCATTGGCCACTGCCATTTGATTCAAAGGCGCCAAAACGATCTTAGGCGACCGGTAGAGAAAGGTCAGATTTTTTACATCCTGCAAAGACATGATTTCATCGTACAAGCCCGTTGCCAAAAAATACAAGGGGCGGTCGTTGCTGATAAAAAGCTGGAAGGCACTGGCAAACTGCTGCATCTGCGGCGTGTTGGTTGCTTCATCAATAGCCACCAGAACCTTTATGCCTTGCTTTTGAAAAGTCGCCAGCGTCTTATCAATGGAATCGACCAAGTTCGGTTCTGGCCGCTGGTGGTTAACTGTGACGCTAGCCCCCAACAATGACAAGCCGTAACTTGCTTCATAGTTGCTAGGGTTAAAAAAGCGGCTGTTTTGCAGGTCACTGTACAAGGCTTTCAGAATGTTGTCCAAAGGACTGATCTTGATCACCAGCCAATTTTTCATTTGGCCAATCCGCTCACAAATATCAGTTAATAGCACGGTTTTGCCGCTGCCTCTGATCCCCATCAATATATATACTTGATCAGTTACTGGCGGCTGCGTAAATGTAGTAATCACGCGATTGCTATCACTCAAACGATTGATATATTCCACCGGTTTTCGTCCAAAAGAAATAGTAAACGGATTTTTACCCTTGTACATGACAGTCCCTCCCTTAATGTTTGTTTTCTCATGCAAGTCCATTATATAAGCTTATACAACCTTATACAACTTTTGTTTTCTTATACAACTGTATACAACTTTTTTTAGTTGGGGACTTTTCGGGAACGGAGTGTGCAAGTTTGGGCTCAGTTAGGTATTTTTTCAAAAAAGACTCCCGAAAAGTACTCAATTGCGACTCCCGCAAAACAAAAAGCGCCACCGTCGGTGCACTGTCTTTAAGCTGAGACGCTGCAACACGCGGGTGACGCTAATTATTTTCACTATTCAAATCGATGACCAGTTCAGTGCTGTCCTTGTCGATGATCAATTTTGGCCGCGGAGCCTTGATTTTAGCCAGGTTCTGGTAGATCCGCTGGCCGCCATTGCCGGATCTCTCCCCCAGCCGGTCAATATCCGGCTCCTCCAGCAATGGCATTTCCCTGTAAAACAAGCAGTTGTCAAAAGAATGCCCCAATAGAGCCAGCCTAAATATTATTGTACTTGTATTATTATATTGTGTTCAAAATCCAAAAAACTGGTGAAATCCTATCGTGGGACTGCACCAGTTTTTGCTTTATTCAAAAATTTTCCGGTATTCGCCATAGCCTGCTTCTGTCAGCTGGTCGTAAGGAATAAACCTAAGGGCCGCGGAATTGATGCAGTAGCGCAGGCCGCCTTGATCCAAGGGGCCATCGGTAAAAACGTGGCCTAGGTGAGAATCAGCCTGGCGGCTGCGGACCTCAGTCCGCTCCATGCCAAAGGACTGGTCCCGGCGCTGGGTGAGCTTGGCCAAAGGCTTGGTAAAAGCCGGCCAGCCGCACCCTGAATCATACTTGTCCAACGATGAAAACAGCGGCTCACCGCTGACCACGTCCACATAAATGCCTTTTTCAAAAAAATCGTCGTACTTTCCGCTAAAGGCTGGCTCAGTTGCAGCATTTTGGGTCACCGCATACTGCATCGGGGTCAGACGCTTTTTCAGTTCATTTTCCTTAGTCATTTCAGTCACCTCATATTTAAAGCTATTGTAGTCTAGGCAGCCGCTTTTCGTCCTTGATCTAGATCAAGAATCCAAATGAAGAGCTTCAGTAATCTGCGTCAGTTGGGTAAACAAATTCCCCCTGGAAATTGAGAACATATTCCAAGATGATATTTAGCTTAATTGAGCTCAAAAGCAAGGATGTGCTGCTTTGGCCGACTAGCAATTTTTTTAATGAAACCAGCCTCTTCAAGAGCATCCAGTTCCTGCTTGATCTTCCGTTGAGATGTGCCTTCAGCAGAGATTAGTTTAACAATCTCCCTGTCTTGAATTCCCAAAGACGGATTATCACCGGTAAACAGCTTAGATTCAGCCAAGTAAAACATAATGCCGTAAACCGCTTTTTCATTATGACCAACTTCAGCGAGTCTTTTAGCCTTAGCACTAACGACTTCTTTAACATGATCCAGCTTGTTTTTAGCAGTAATCAAGTTTTCTAAGACTTTGTCTTGCTGAGCAGTCAAGATCTGTAGCATTTCTTCAATGAAAAATGTCAGCTCTGCTCTATTTTCAGCCTTATCTGTTTCTTTAAAGATCCGATAGTAGCTAGAAATTTGCGCATGAATCGCAGTGGCAACAGAGAAACCAGTGAAGCGGTCATACTTGCTAGAAAGATAAGTTGACAAAAGATAACGACCCATCCGGCCATTGCCATCTAAGAAAGGGTGAGTGTTTTCAAAAAAGAAGTGAGTTATCAAGGCTTTGTAAACCGCTGGCAAGTCATCTTTATTCATAAAGGCGATCAAACTGCTTAGGGCTTCGGAGATATCTAATTCAGACACTGGCGGTACATGCACAGTCTTAGTGGCCGTACCGATTGTGAGGATGCCACTCGACAATTTGTCCCGGAAAAGCTGACCATTTGGCTGTTTTTCAGCAGGAATTTCACCCTTGAGCAACTCGTCGTAGATATCACGGAAATTCTGTAAGCTTTCAATTTTGAGAAGCTGACCATTTTGAATTTCTTGATACATCCGAATAGTTGACCAAAGGCGTTTTTCCTGTCCTTTTGGGTGGACATCTATGCTTCTGATAATCGTGCTAATTTCAGCTGCATCTGTTTTAATGCCTTCAATACTGTTAGTATAGGTAATTTCGCCAAGAAGGAGAGAGTCCAGAAATTGACCAAGTGCGACATTCGGCAGTTTCATGCTAGCCTTTTCAATTTTTCTAGAATTAAGGATAAATTGATTACATAAATTGATCATTTTTGGCGTATAAACAAAGAAGATTGGATATTTCTTGGTCTGTTTGTCACTATTTTTGAAGCTAAGCAAGGGATAAAGGCTGGTTACAACGGCTGATACATTAGCCAACCGTTGTTGGTATTCCGCATCTAAAGAAAAATTAGGATCATAGTCATGCTGATATTTAACGGTTTCTAAGGGATGATAGTGCACCATCGACTGCTCCTTTTTACTCAAAACACTATTTTTGGCAATTTATAGCACCAATTCTAACACTTTTGGGCATCCTTTTTCGTCAAAACCGGTGTTTTGGTAAAAAGGTTATTGAGATCTTCTAACTTTTCTCGCAAAAAAGCCATTTTGATCAAAATTTAGGTAAACGAAAACCTCTTCGACGCGATCGCTGATCCCCGCAAGGTTGCCCACGGCAAGCCGGCCCCAGACATCTTCCTGGCTGCCGCGAAAGGCGTCGGCTGCCAGCCTGAAGACTGCATCGCCTTTGAAGATTCCGCGGCCGGCATCGCCGCCATCAAGGCTGCCGGCAGCTGCGCGGTCGGCGTCGGCCAGCAGGCCGCGCGGCAAGCCGACATCGGCTTTCTTGATACCGCCGCCCTTGACCTGGACCAAATTCTGGCAAAAATAAACCGCAAAAAAAGCGCTGGATGATTCCAGCGCTTTTTTCAGCTTCTAATATTAGTCAAAGAAGCCTTCTGCCTTCAAGGCTTCCAGGTAGCGGTGCACCGCGTCTGGCCAAGTTGGCAATGGCTTGAAGCCGTTCTTTTCCAGCTTGCTCTTGTCCAAGCGGGAGTTGAATGGCCGCACTGCCTTGGACAGGCCGTATTCGGCCGTGGTAACCGGAGTCACCTTGGTCTTGTAGCCGGCTTGACGGTAGATTTCCTTGGTGAAGTCGTACCAGCTGATATAGCCGGTCTTCGTGCCATTTTTGTCAAAGCCGCTGGCCGTTTCCGGCAGCTCCGCGTTAGTCGCGTGGTAGTAGCCGTACTTGTCGGTTTCGATCATGTCGACCAAGAGGCGGGCCAGGTCAAAAGTATAAGTTGGCGTGCCGATCTGATCGTTGACCACCTTGACTTCATCATGGCTCTTGCCCACGTTGAGCATGGTCTTGATGAAGTTCTTCCCGTTCAAGCCGAAGACCCAGGCGATGCGGACGATGAAGTACTTGTCCAGAGTTTCTGAAACGGCCAATTCGCCGCCCAGCTTGGTCTCACCGTAGACGTTCATTGGCTTGTAGCCCTTGAAGTCCGGGTCCCATGGCGTCGTGCCCTGGCCGTCAAAGACGTAGTCAGTTGAGATGTAGACCATTGGCACGTCCAACTTCTTGGCCACGTTGGCGATGTTTTGGGTCCCGCCAACGTTGACCTTGCGGACTGCTTCCACCTTGTCGTCGTCCTCAGCCATGTCGACTGCCGTCCAAGCGGCGCAGTGGACGATCACGTCCGGATTTACCTCAGTGATGACCTTTTCCACGCCTTCAGCGTCGGTGATGTCCAAGGAAATGTAAGGAGCAGTGGTTACGGCTGAGCCGTCAGCTACCCCGCTGTATTCTGGAGCCAGGTCGCTGCCTACGCCTTCGTAGCCGCGCTTGGCCAGTTCGTTCATCACGTCATGGCCCAATTGGCCATTGACGCCAGTTACGAAAACTTTCATTTTTCTCCTCCAAAAATTAGAACTTAAAGGTGTCCTTGATGCCCAGCCACTTTTGGTCTCTGTCAGACAAAGTCAGCTTAGTACCGTCTTCCAGGGAGTAGCCGCTGGCGTCAGCTGAACCTGGGTATTCGCCAACCAGCTTTGGCCATGCAATGCCGATTTCTGGGTCGTTCCAGGCCATGCCGCCTTCATCGTTTGGGTGCCAGAAGTCGTTGACCTTGTAGCAGAATTCAGCCTCGTCGCTCAAGACCAGGAAGCCGTGGGCAAAGCCTTCTGGAATCAAGAATTGCTTCTTGTTTTCAGCAGTCAGTTCAACCCCGTACCACTTGCCGTAGGTCTTGGAGTTGCTCCGCAAGTCGACTGCCACGTCAAAAACGTCACCGCGAACGGCGCGAACCAGCTTGCATTGCGGGAAGTGCTTTTGGAAGTGCAGGCCCCGCAGCACGCCCTTGGTTGAGCTGGACTGGTTGTCTTGCACGAACTTGATGTCAAAGCCAGCTTCCTTCATGTCGTTTTCGTTGTAGGTTTCCATGAAGTAGCCACGGTCATCCCCGTGCACCGTTGGCGTAATTACTGCCAAGCCTTCGATCCCGCCGACATTTTTTTCAACTTTGATTACTTCGGTTATCAGTCCTTTCTGAAAAACTAATTTTCTAATGTCGCAATTTACCATCAGCAATGTTTTCTAAATATTTGCCATATGAACTCTTTCTATAAAAAGCTACGGCTTTCATAAGCTCATCCGTATCGATCCAGCCATTGTTATAAGCAATTTCTTCTACAGCAGAAATACTTACCCCAGTTTGCTCTTCGATTGTTTTAACGAAAGCAGATGCATCCATGAGACTGTGGACCGTTCCAGTATCCATCCAAGCGCATCCCCGACCTAGTCGTTTAACGTTTAGACGATTTTCGCTAAGATACATTTCGTTTAATGACGTGATTTCAACTTCACCACGTGGACTCGGTTCGACTTGAGCCGCCTTTTCACTAACGCCAGCTGGATAAAAGTAGAGGCCGGTTACGGCATAACTGCTTTTTGGCCGTTCTGGCTTCTCTTCAATTGAGACAGCCTTGCCATCTTGGTCAAATTCAATCACTCCAAAACGTTCAGGATCTTTGACATAGCTGCCGAAAACCGTTGCATAACCTTTTTGTGCATTATTTACAGCTTCTTTGAGCATTTTTGTAAAGCCATTGCCATAAAAAATATTGTCACCCAAAACCATAGCGCAAGGTTCACCATCAATAAATTCTTCCCCTAAAGTAAAAGCCTGAGCCAGACCATCTGGATTAGGCTGAATTTTGTAATTCAACTGAATTCCAAATTGAGATCCATCACCTAAAAGTTCCTTAAAACGCGGCAAATCTGTTGGCGTGGAAATAATCAAAACGTCTTTAATTCCAGCCAGCATTAATGTTGATAAGGGATAGTAGATCATCGGCTTGTCATAAACAGGTAGCAGCTGCTTGCTGGTCACCAATGTAAGTGGATAGAGGCGAGTACCAGAACCACCTGCTAAAATGATTCCTTTCATTTGCAGTTTCTCCTATTCTTTAGTCATATAATACTTTTATCAATTTTGAGAAATGATGTTTTCCCACCATTCCTTGTGGTCCAGATACCATTGGATGGTCTTCTTGATCCCATCCTTGAACATGGTTTCTGGCAGCCAGCCCAGTTCTTCGTGGATCTTGCTTGGGTCGATGGCGTAGCGTTGGTCGTGGCCCTTGCGGTCGGTCACGTGTTCGATCAAGGAGTATGGCTTGCCCAGGTAGTCGCAGATCAGCTTGACGATGTCGATGTTGTGCATTTCGTTGTGGCCGCCGATGTTGTAGATTTCGCCAACCGTGCCCTTTTCCAGGATCAGGTCGATGGCCTTGCAGTGGTCTTCAACGTACAGCCAGTCGCGGACATTTTGCCCTTCGCCGTAAACTGGCAGCTTTTCGTCAGCCAGGGCACGCTGAATCATCAATGGGATCAGCTTTTCTGGGAATTGGTAAGGGCCGTAGTTGTTTGAGCAGCGGGAAATGGTTACTGGCAAGCCGTAGGTTCTGCCGTAAGCGCCAACCAAAAGGTCGGCTGAAGCCTTTGACGATGAGTAAGGGCTTGAAGTGTGCAGCGGCGTGTCTTCGTGGAAGAAGAGGTCTGGGCGGTCAAGCGGCAGGTCGCCGTAGACTTCATCGGTTGAGACTTGGTGGTAGCGCTTGATGCCGTACTTGCAGCAGGCGTCCATCAAGACTGAAGTCCCGATGATGTTGGTTTGCAGGAAGATTTCCGGATTTTCGATTGAACGGTCAACGTGGCTTTCAGCAGCAAAGTTGACCACAACGTCTGGCTGTTCTTCTTCAAAAAGCTTGTAGACGCCTTCGCGGTCGCAGATGTCCAGCTTGACGAAGCGGAAGTTTGGATTGTCCATAACATCCTTCAAGGTTGACAGGTTGCCCGCGTAAGTCAGCTTGTCCAGGCAGATGATTTTACAATTAGGGTGCTGCCTCATCATGTAAAAGATGAAGTTGGCGCCGATAAAGCCCGCGCCTCCGGCAATGATAATTTTCATGAGCAATACCTCCTCGTGCAGTCAATCCGTTCAAATTAGTTAGAGTATAAAACACCCTTGAAACCATTGTTCGATTCCAAGGGTATTTCTTTATATATTCAAGGTAAAGTGCAAAGCGTTGTCGACCTTGCTGGCAATAACGTCATATTCCAGCGGCTGAGGCCGGAAAAGGTTGTCAATCATCGTGTAAGTCAGTCCAAGGCAAAAAGTATCCACGAAGTCATGAGCCTTTTGATCATATGCCAGGCCCTCTTCTTCGATAATCTTTTTGAGAAGGACTGCGATATGACGGGAAATTTCCCCGACCACGTCGACTTCAGTCTGACTTTCATAAACGCTCTTATAGAATTTCTTGTTCAACTCAATTCCATAAAAGACCAAGAAGATGATTCCTTCCCAATCCAGATAGCCGATATTGCTTTCGATATCATTTTCCATCATCGACCGGATCGTGTATTCCAGCAAGTCATACTTGTCCTTGAAGCTTTCATAAAAAGTCTGCCGTCTGATGCCAGTCTTTTTCATAACTTTGGCAATGCTGACGTGACTGAATCCTTCTTTTGCTACCTCGTCCTTAAACACTTGCGCGATGTGCAGCTTTAAGCATTCTGACATTGGCTCACTCTTTATTTAAGCAAGGCCTGCAGGCCGCTGGCCAAGATCCCGCCAGCGATAGGCCCCAAAACTGGCACCCAAGCATAGGCCCAATTGGCACCGCCTTTGTTAGGCACTGGCAAGATTGCGTAAGCCAGACGTGGAGAAAAGTCCCGGGCTGGATTCAGGGCAAAGCCGGTCGTTGACCCCAAAGCCTGACCCACAACCATAATCAAAAGACCAACGACCAGTGGCTTCAAGCCTTGAGTGAAGTTGCCCAAGTTGAGCAGAGTGAAGACGAAGAAGAAGGTTGCGATCGTTTCACTCAAGAAATTGAAGACTGGATTGCTGATAGCCGGGCCAGTCGCGAAAATCCCTACGCTGTTGCCTTCATCAGCCTTAGTGGCTTTGAAGTGCGGATAGTAGTGCAGGATCACTAAGGCTGCCCCAACAAAGGCACCCAAGAATTGGCCTAATAAGTACGGCAATACCTGACTCCAAGGGAAAAAGCCAAAAAGGGCAAAACCAATCGTTACCGCTGGATTAAGGTGGCCTTGTGAACCGAATTGACCTGCCACGTAAACGCCAAAGGTTACGGCCATCCCCCAGGCCAGAGCAACAAAGAGCCAGCCTTGGCCTTTAGCATAAGCCTTGTTCAAGCTGATCCCAGCCCCGCAGCCAACGCCAAAGACAATCAGAATCATCGTTCCTAAGAACTCTCCTAAAAATCCGTTCATGATTAGTCATCTCCTTTAATTTTCAGAGGTGCCAGCTGGCTTTCTAATTCTGCCAGCCCAACGCCTGCCTGCAAAAGCGAAGCCGCCACGTATGAGCCTTCTATCAAAGCCGTATCGTAGACATGCAGCTTCTTGTCAGCAAACTCCCCAGCCATGTCCAAATTCATTTTTGCACTGCCAAGGTCGTAAAAAGCCAAGATCTCGTCCGCTGAATTTTCCGCAATGGCTTGGCTGATCTTTTCCATGCTGGTGCCAATATCGCCATCATCAGTCCCACCGGCAAAAGTAATTGGCACGTCAGCTGCTGCCTGCTTGAGCAGCTTTGGAAGACCAGCCGCAATTTCAGGGACATGTGATACAACTAAAATTCCGTAAGTCATGCTAACCCTCCACTTCCAGCAGAGCACTGAACAAGTAGCCGCTAGATACGGAACCTGGGTCCAGATGGCCAATTGACCGTTCGCCTAAGTACGAAGCCCGGCCCTTCTTGGCTTGCATTGGCTTGGTGCTTTCAACGGCCTTTTGAATCACCTCTTCTGTCAATTCACCCTTGGCCAAAGCCGGAACGACTACGGACCAAACATCAACCATGGTCTTGTCGCCCGGTTCAGCACCGCCCCGCTTTTTTATGCCCAAGAGGGCTGCTTCAGTCAGCTTGGCTAAATCAGTTTCTTTGGCGCTCAATTTCGCCATTTCCAAAAAGGCTGTCCCATACAAAGGACCCGATGCACCGCCAACCTTGCTGATAAGAGACATGGCCACCAGCTTCAGGGCTGAGGTTAAGTCAGCTGGCTTTTTAGCATTCAAAGCATCTTCTACCGCAACCATCCCTCTGGCCATGTTGTTGCCGTGGTCACCGTCACCAATTGGCGTGTCCAAATCGCTTAAGTAGGCCTTGTTGGCTTCGATCTTTTTAGCAAAAGCTGCCATCCACTTGTTCAACAATTCTGTCGTCAGTTCCATTTTCAGCAATCTCCTTTACCAAGCAATCGTCTTAACCGGGTAGTTCAAGTAGTCCAGCCACTTATCATCCGCAATTTCCATTACCGTCAGAGAAATCCCTGCCATATCAATGGAGGTCATATAATTGCCGGCTTTGGTAAAGACCGGCTTAATGCCCTTTTCATCCAGCCAATCGAGAACGTCTTTGCTGAAGATGTATTGCTCCATCAACGGCGTTGCCCCCATCCCGTTGACCAAAACAGCATATTTCTTGTCAGCGGTCAGTTGCAAGCTGGCATCGATCTTGCTGAGGAGTTCGTTGGCCAGATCTTTGGATGGCTTGATCTTTTCTCTGCGGTAGCCTGGTTCGCTGTGAATGCCAACCCCATATTCAATCTCATCATCTGCCAGAATGAAGCCCGGCTTGCCAACTTCTGGTACGGTAGCAGCTGACAAGGCTACCCCAATGGTATTAATGTGTGGCAAAACTGCTTTTGCCAATTGCTCAATTTCATCCAGGCTGGCGCCCTGATCAGCTGCTGCTCCCAAAATCTTGTGCATGAAGACAGTCCCAGCTACCCCGCGGCGGCCTTGAGTATACAGGCTGTTTTCAACGGCAATGTCGTCATCAACCACGATCGAGCGAACTTCAATATCATCCATTGCGGCCAAGTCTTTGGCCATATCAAAGTTCATCACGTCGCCAGAGTAGTTTTTGACGATCAAGAAGACGCCTTTGCCTTGGTCAGCGGCCTTGATGGCCTCGTAAATTTGGTCAGGCGTTGGCGAAGTAAAGACTTGACCGCAAACGGCAGCCGTCAGCATCCCTGCCCCCACCACTGACTAAGCCAACTTTGCCCTTCATCGATTCCTTGTCGCTTCTAACCAAGGCAGTCGTGCCAGGAATCCGTTCAACGTATTGCGGGTACATTCTGGATAAGCCAGTTACCATTTCTTCAACCACATCGCTTGGGTTATTAATGATCTTTTTCATGGGAAATCCTCCTTGCTATTTTTTCCTTCGTATCTATTACCAATCTTATTGTGTAAGCGCTATATTTACAACGGACAGTTTTTCAAAGTTGTCCGCCCGTCCTGCCTCATCCCTACTCCTGTCTAAGTCCGTGCTTAAATTCAGCCAGGATGCGGTTGCCGCAGAGGTGCAGGATCGCGAAGTAGCCGGGGGCGGCCCAAAGGACGGCCCAGAAGACTGTCGCGCCCGGGCCTAATCCTTTGGCCAAAAGCAACTGGCAGACCAGGTACACGTACAAGCAGCCCAGCAGGCTGCTGGCCAGCTTTTTCCAGCTGGGCAATAGGCGGGCCTCCTTCTTAGCCAGCCAGCAGCAAGCCGCGCACGCCGCGATGTCGGCCAGCAGCGTTGCCGCGGCCGCGCCGGTTGCTTGATAAGCTGGGATCAGCAGCCAGTTCAAGCCGACATTGACCACGGCAGCCAGGCTGACGGCCAGCAGGGCGGCTTTTTCCTGCCGGGCCGGAACCAGGACGGCGGCCATGTAAAACCAGGAAAACAAGGAGAAGACCAGGGCCAGGCCAAGGAGGCTCATGGCCCCCGCGGCCGGCGCAAAATCTAAGTCCGCGGTTAAAACGACCACCTGCTCGCTTAAGGCAAACAGGCCACAGGACGCCGGCAAAACCAGCGCCGCCAGCAAGTCGGCCAGCTGCCTGGCCAATCTTTGAAAAGACGCGCCCCCTTTTTGCCCATAAAGGCAGGCCAGGCGCGGCACGGCGACCACGATGACTGCCCCCAGCAGCTGCTTGAGCAGCGCCGTCACCTTGCTGGCAACGGAATAGAGGCCAACATAGTAATCGCTGGCCAGCAGGCCCAGCTGGGCCACGTCCGCGCTGGCGTAAAGCAGGTTGACCACGGCATTGGCAAAAAGCACCATAATGGCCGGCAGGTGCTGTTGCCAAGAAAAACGCCAGGTCAAAGACCAAGTGCAGTATTCGCGCAGGCGGACCAGGTTGAGCAAATTGGCCCCGGCACTGGCCACTACGGTCGTCCAGGCATACAGCAAGAGGTCGCCATCATCCTTGACCAAGGTCAGCAGCAGGACCAGCGAGAGGACTTGACAGCCGATGTTGCGGATGGCCAGGTAGCCATACTCCTCGTGGATGGCATAGAGCCACTCGCAGCCCAAAGTCGTAAACAGCAGGCTGGTGCTCAAGGTCCAGATCAATGGCGCGTAAGCGCGCAGCTTGCTGGAAAAAAGCAGTCCCGCCGCCAGGCCCAGATAAGCCAGCAGGGTCGCGGCCAGGTTGATGACCAGGACTTCCGAGGCAAAACGGGACAAGGCTTGCGGGTCATGGCGCTTCTTCGCTCCTTCCCTGGTCGCGTAGGCGTAGATGCCTAAGCCCGCCACCAGGGCCGCCCAGCTGACGACCGCGGCGGCGAAGTCGTATTGGCCCAGCTGCTCCACCCGCAAAATCCGCGCCAGGTAGGGATAAGTCACCAAGGCACAGAGCAAGCGGGTTCCCGTCTGCAGGCCGCTGGCCAAGGCATTGCGCGGCAGCGACTTCTCTTTGCTTTTCTTTGCTTTTTCCATGCGTCACCTTCTTTCGATTGATTGCTGACAATTCACCCGCACAGGCCCAGCGCGGCGGCGAGGAAGACCCCGGAGGCGCTGGTAAAAATCGGGTTCCCCAGGGAGCTGATCAGGAAAAAGGCCACCAAGCTTATGCACGCCGCCCGCGGGTAGCCCGGCGCGGCTTTCTTCAGGCAAGCCAGCAGCTGCAGCGCCAGCCAGTACGCGTACAGCAAGGCGCCAAAGAAGCCAAACTGGGCCAAGAGCATGGGCCAGAAGTTGTCGTTCATGGCAAAGCCGGTCTCACTGGCCAGCGCGTAGTCATGGTTGAAGCCAAAGCGGACGTAAAGGGGCGAATAATGCTTAAAAGCCTGGTCCGACCCATAGGTCGCGAATCCGCTGCCGCCTGGGAAATATTCCCGCAAGACGACCAGGGCTTGGCGAAGCAATTTCGACCTGACCGTTTCGCTGAAAAAGTACTCCTTGACCTGGGGATAGCCCAGGCAAAAAGCCACGCCGGCCGCGCTGACGGCCTTCTTCCAGGTCAAGCGGACTGCCTGACGCTCATAGCGCAAGGCCAAAAGCAGGATCCCGCTGGCCCCGATGCCGCCAGCCCGCAGGGTCATGGCTACCGTGGCCAAATAGAGGAGCAGCCAAAGCCTGACGCCCTTTTGCCGCCTAAGCCCCTGCCCCAGCATGATCACCACTAGCGACACCAGCAGCACCTCGTTTAAGGCAGCTGGGTTTTCATAGATGAACTTGTAGGACCTGATTCCATAGCGCAGGTCATAGCTGAGACCGACCTCGGCCGCCAAGTTGACCAGGCCGCCCAAAAAGGCCACTAAGATAAAGGCCTTGCTGGCCCAGCGCAAATTGCTGACGATCGTCCTTTTTTCCCAAGGGCGCAGGCAGCAGCTGACGTAAAAGACCACCAGGGGCAGCTTGACCAGCTTAAAGGCGTCAATTGCCACCGGCATCCCCTTGATCAAGCCAGATGTCAGGCCGGAGACCAGCCCGATCGCTTCTACCAGCCCCAAGGCCAGGCCGCTCTTCAGCAGCAGCGCTTCTTCTTTCTGGCTCAGCCGCTTGGTCACAAGGGCCCAGCCAATTCCCAGCAGGCTGAAGACGGCCAAAAGCTCGTCTTGGCTGTCAGCCAGGGGCAGGACTTGGCCCAGCCCGGCAAAAGCGACCAGCTGCAGGGTCAAGTAGACCGTGACCAGGTTCTGCCGGCGCAGCTTGATGACCATGGCTCAGTTCCTGCCCAGCAGGTACTTGCGCCAGCGCCGCCGCCACTTGAAGCGCCAGTGCGCCAGCATGACGCGCCCTTCCCCAGGCAGGCTGAAGCCGTTATAGCGCTTGATCTCCCCCATGGTCACGTTGAAGCCGGGCTCTTTGGCGTAAAAGCCGTCCTTGCCGATAAAGTAGCTGTCGCTTTGGTAAAAATGCCTGCTCATCGCCCTTTTTGGGAAATGCAGGTAGGCCAGCTCCTCATACTTGATTCGCCCGTCCTCATAGTAGGCCCGGTAGATCCGTCCCCGCTCATAAAAGAAGGTCTGGTGGGAATGGTTCAGTGAGCAACGGTCTTTGCGCTTTAAGTAGGACTTGGTCCGCCGCATCTGGTCCCGCCAGGAGTAGATGTCCGCGAAGTTCCGCTTTTGATAGCTCCTGATCCCCAGCAGGTCAAACTTGCGCTGGATTCCAGCCACCTCGTCAAAGACGCAGGCCACGTCCGTTTGAAAGACCCGCCGGTAGTCCATCCCGCCCCTGGCCATGAAGCGCAGGTTGTTGGTGACCGTATTGCGAAAAATGGTCAAATGCCCGTTCTGGTAGAGCTTGTCGTACTTGGCCAGCAAGGAGGCGGGCACAAATTCCGCCAGCCGCCCCATGACCTGGTCCAAGTCACAATACCCCCAGTAGCGGTAATCCTTGAGCCAGTCGGCCAGCAGCCAGCCAAAGGCCGGGCGGTAGTCGCAGATCTTGTAGGGCTGGTGCAGGCGGATCGGGAAGCTGATCTTCCGCTGGAACTTGGCCCGCAAAGCTGGCAGGGTCAGCTGCTTGATCTTGAGGTTGGCCGGGGGCTCCTTGACCAGCTGGTCGGTCACCAGAATAAAGTCGATTTCCGGGTTTGCCCGGACAGAATTGAAAAACAGGTCCGCGTAATTTGGCAGGGGGCCAAAGTAGCAGAGCACTAAGGCAAGCTTGGCGTCAGTCATCGCAGGCTCCTTTCATTTGGCCGACCACTTGCTGGTAAAAAGTCGCCGGCTTGGCAAAATCTTCCTCCGGGAATTTGTGGGAAAGCTTGTGGATTGCCGTCTGCCTGGCAATCGCCGCCCAAATCCGCGGATCATAAGGTTCAAACAGGCGCAGGCCCAATTGGTGGGGGGCGCTGCTGTCCACTGGCACTACCCGTGCCCAGTCCTGGGGACAGGCTTCAACCGCCAATTGGAAAAAGGCGTGGAACAGGTAGTAATCCAGCAGGTCATCATGATCCCGCCAGTAGCTGTAAAGCAGGTCCCGCGTGATCAGCAGCAGGCGGTCAAGGCGCGGGGCCACTAAGAGCCAGTTGGACATTGGCAAGGCCTGCCCGTCCCTTCCAGGCTTAAGCAGCTGGTAGGCAAACAGCTCTTTTTTAAATAGCCAGTCCGGCAGGTCGCGGCTGGCATAGAAGACGGTCGCGTCTGACCAGATGCCGCCATAGTTGATCAAGAGCTCCAAGCGGATCAGGTCCGCCAAATGGGCCCCCGCGATCACGCCGCGCGCGATCTTGTCCTGGATTTCCTGGGGAAAAGTCACGTAATTGCGGTAGTTCTTTTCCGTAATCAAGACCACCTGCCGCCTGCCTTCATAGGCCTTTCTAGCTGAGGCATAGCACTTTTGCACCACTTCCGGCGCCTGGTGGATTCCCTGCAGCCAGCAGAACCAGACATAGTCCACGCCCTTGTCTTCCTCCTTCAGCCCGCGGCTAGGATTTGGGGAATGGTGGGCCACTAAGGCCTGCAATTCTTGGCGGTAGCGCCGGCGCAGCTTTTCCCGGATCCGGTACTGGGTGCTCAGGCGCAGGATCTCCAGGCCCTGATGCTTCCCCCCTAAAGCCAGCAGCTGGTTGAGGGCCAAGGGCAGGCAGCCGGCCCGGGCATACCGGCGCACCAGGCTCCAGCCGCCCTGCTGCTTGAAATAATAGCGGGCATTTTTGTCATTTGCGTTTCGTGTGTTCATAGTCAGCTCCTTTGCATGTGAAATTTGGTAAGGGATAAATTAGCATACAAGTGCAGGCCTGTACAAGGCAGATAACCGCCAGCTCAACTTCCGCGCTTATTTTTTCGCATGCTTGTGAAAAAATCTTAATCCTTGCGTCCAAATGGCCTAATAGGAACAAAGCGGCAGGGGCCACTTTTTCCAAGCCGCTTTGCACGAGCGGGAAAGAATTTCTTAAGATTTTCCGCCTTGACGAAGGGGGGACTGGCTTGCTAAATTATTTGACCACAACCCAAATCCAAATTTTGAAGGAGGCTTATATGCACAAACTAACCCTTTCCGAGATCCAGGAAATCGAACTGGACAACCTGCTGACCATTGACCGGCTCTGCCAGAAACTGGGCCTGGTCTACTATCTGGCCTACGGGACCCTGCTGGGAGCCGTCCGCCACCAGGATTTTATCCCTTGGGACGACGACACGGACATCTGGATGCCGCGGCGGGATTATGAGCAATTGATCCGCTACTGCGAGCAAAACTGCCCCGCCCCCTACAAGCTGTGCACCCGGAAAAACAGCCGCGACTTCCCTTACGGCCTGGCCCGCTTCAGCAACCTGGACTACGAATTCGTCTCAACCAATCCCGCCGAGCAATTTGCGGCCGGGGTCTTCACCGACATCTACCCCCTAGATGAAAACGGGGCGTCCTACTCGGTCGCCCGCTGGCTCTACCGCCGCTGCAAGTGGGCCAACATTGCCTACTATGCCTACGCGGCCAACTGGCCCCGGAATTTTGCCAGCAAGGCGGCCCAGCGCTTGTACCAAGGCGCCATCCACTGCCTCTTTGGCGACCAGTTTGCCCAAGCCGTCGACGGCAAGATCCAGCGGATGATTTTTTCAAAAACGAAAAACGGCTGCCAGCACGTCGGCGTGCCGGCCTGGCCGGACGGCGGCGTCCACCTGCTCAAGAAAGAATACTTCGGGGCCGGCCAGTACGCTGACTTTGCCGGCTGCTCCCTGCGCATCCCCGCCAAGCCCGGCCCGATCCTGCGGGAATACTACGGGGACTACCAGGAGCTGCCCCCAGCCTGGGCTCGCTACCCCCACCATGACTACAAGATCTATCCCAAAGCTTGAGTTTTCAGCAATCCATAAATTATATTTTGTTTGTAATAAAAAGACATCATTTCAAGTTATCAGCTTTCCATGCTATTCTGTTAGCACGCTAATTTTTCAGCACAAAAACACACGAAACAAGGAAGGTGACCAATGTCAAACTACTTAAGTCAGCAGGCAGTCATGACGATTGCCATCTTTTTCCAAGCTGACCCTGAAGAATTGCAGTTCGTGCCCCTGAGCCGGGGCATGAGCAACCAGTCATTCCGCCTAGAATGCCGAGGGCAGAGCTACCACTTCCGCCAGCCGGGACCAGGCCAGGAGCTGATCAACCGCGAGCACGAAGCCGCGGTCTACCAGGCCATCAAGCCCTACGGCTTCTGCGACTCCCCTTTGTTCTTGGACCCCGACACGGGCTTCAAGCTCAGCCGCTTCTTGCCTGGCGCCCGCCCCTGCGACCCCCGCCGGGGCAAGGACCTGGACCTGTGGCTCAAGAAGATTCGCCAGCTGCACCGCGCCAAGCTTGAGGTCGGCCACGCCTTTGACCTGTTTGGCCAGATCAGCCATTACGAAGCCCTTTGGCAGGGCT
Source organism: Lactobacillus porci (assembly GCF_009695985.1). Taxonomy (NCBI): domain Bacteria; kingdom Bacillati; phylum Bacillota; class Bacilli; order Lactobacillales; family Lactobacillaceae; genus Lactobacillus; species Lactobacillus porci. Next base: position 21,537 of record NZ_VUMX01000019.1, on the reverse strand, counting down.
GCCCCTCGATTTACCCGGACTATCAAGAGACCAAGGAAAAGGTCTTTGAGCTCCAGAACTACATCAGCCTAGTGCCCAAAGACTGGTGCCTGACCCACCTTGACCCGGTCTTTGACAACTGCCTCTTTTATCAAGCAGAAGGGGGCGAGCAAATGCAGCTGACCGACTGGGAATATGCCGGCATGCAGGATCCCCATCTAGACCTGGCCATGTTCGCCATCTATGCCGGCTACTCCCAAACAGAGGTCGACCAGCTGCTGGACAAGTACTTCCAAGGTCCTTGTCCGGAAATCATCAAAAACAAGATCTACTGCTATATTGCCGCCTGCGGCCTGCTCTGGTCCAACTGGTGCGAGTACATGCGCCGAATCGGCAAGGAGTTTGGCGATTATGGCTTAAGCCAGTACCGCTACGCCAAAGACTACAGCAAGGCGGCCAGCAAGCGCATCAACCAATTCGACTAGCAAAGGAGCTGACTCAAATGATTAAAGCAGACAATGCCGTAATTTTAGCCGGCGGTGCCGGCGCCCGTTTTGCCCCCCTGTCCTATGAAAAGCCCAAAGGCCTGATCGAGGTCAAGGGCGAGCCCATGATCGAGCGGCAGATCAGGCAGCTGAAAGAAGCCGGCATCAAGCAGATTTACCTCGTGACCGGCTACAAGCAGGAGCAGCTGAACTACCTGGCCAAAAAGGAGGGCGTCGACTTGATCGACAATCCCGGCTACGCCATGCAAAACAGCGCCGCCAGCATCTGGCTGGCCCGGGACGTGATCAAGAACAGCTTCATCTGTGCCGCCGACAACTACTTTCTCCATAACCCCTTCAAGCAGGGGCTGGAAGACCAAGGCAGCTACTATGCCGCCCAGTACAGCCCCGGACCAAGCAGCGAATGGGGCGTCAAGCTTGACGAAGCGGGCTTCATCAAGCAGGTGACCATCGGCACCCGGGCTTCCTGGTACCTCTTGGGGCATGCTTTTTGGACGGAAGACTTTGCCCGCCGCTTTTTTGAGATTTTAAGCAAGGAGCGGACCAAGGCCCAGACCCACGCCAAGTTCTGGGAGGAGATCCTGGCGGAAAACCTGGACCAGCTCAAGATGCGGCTGGCCAAGTTCCCAGCTGGCGTCATCCAGGAATTCGACAGCCTGGACGATTTGCGCCAGTTCGACCACAGCTATGTCAATGACAGCCGGTCGCGGATCTTGAAGAAGTGCGCCAAGCGCTTGGGCACCAAGGAAAGCTGCCTGGACCGGATCAAGGCCATCAAGGGCCGGGGCAATGAGGCCATTGGCTTTCACTTTCGCTATAACGGGCAGATCTTCTGCTACCTGTACCAGCTGGGCGAGATCATCAAGTGCCGCCGCCTGGGCCATCCCTATTGACTGTGAGAAAGGACCACGGCCATGCGCGCGGGCATCTTAGCCGGCCTAACCTGGGCAATTGAGACCATGCTGCTCAGCGGGGCCCTGAATCTGCCCTTTTTCGCCAAAAATCTGCAGCTGGCCTTCCTGGCCCCCTTCATCTGCGCCTTCCTGCACGATTCCTGTTCCAGCCTCCTGCTGGCTGGGCAAGGGGCCTGGCGCGCTTGGCAGCGGCAGTACTGGTGGATCGTCTTGGCCGCGGCCATTGGCGGACCGGTGGGGATGACCGGCTACGTCTTAGCCGTCAAGTTCATGGGGCCGGCCCTGGGAGCCGTGGCCTGTGCCATCTTCCCGGCCGCGGGGGCCGTCTTGGCCTACCTGATCCTGGGCGAGCAGCTGACGCCCGCGCGCTGGGGATGCCTGCTGGCCACCCTGCTGGGCGTGTACGGGCTCAGCGCCTCCAGCCACTTGGCCACGGGCAATCTGCTCTTTGGCTTGGCCAGCGCCATCATGTGTGCTGGCGGCTGGGGCCTGGAAGCCGTCATCTTGGCCAAGTGCCTCAAGGGCGGGGTCAAGCCCAGCCATGCCTTGCAGATCCGCCAGACCGCGTCGGCCATCGTCAGCGGCATCCTCTTGTTGGCGCTGCTGCCAGCGGGCATCTTTTTCCACCCAGTGCTGGGCCAAGGAAGGCTCTGGCTCTTCATTTCCTTTGCCAGTGCTTTTGCCACGGTCTCTTATCTTTTCTACTACAAGGCGATTGACCAGCTGGGTCCCAGCAAGGCCATGGCTTTGAACGTGACTTCTTCGGCCTGGGCCTACCTTTTCACCGTCTTCTCCGGCCAATGGGACCTGGTCAATGGAAAAAGCCTCTTTTTTGCCCTGTTGGTCTTTGCCGGCAGCATCTTGACTGCTGGCGACTGGCAGGAATTGTTTAAGCGAGGTGATCATTAATGGAACAAGTCAACTACGAGCGAGTCAAGGGGCGCTTGGTCTACCGGAGCTGCCGGCGGGCGGTCGATTTGACCTTGAGCGCCCTGGGCCTGGTCGCCCTCTCGCCCCTTTTGGCCTATCTGGCCTTAATCATCAAGCGCGAGGACGGCGGACCGGTCCTTTATTCGCAGACCAGACTGGGCAAGGACGGCGTCCCCTTCCGCCTCTGGAAGTTCCGCTCCATGGTCGTCAATGCCGACGATTTGAAGAAGCAATTGGCTGATCAGAATGAGGTCGCCGGCGCCATGTTCAAGATGGCGCACGACCCGCGGATAACCAAGGTTGGCAAGCGGCTGCGCCGCCACAGCCTGGATGAATTGCCCCAATTGTTCAACGTGTTAAAGGGCGACATGGCCTTGATTGGTCCCAGACCCCCTTTGCCAGAAGAAGCAGCCCAGTATAGCGCCTATGACCGGCAGCGCTTGCTGGTCAAGCCGGGCTGCTCTGGCTTGTGGCAGGTCAAGTGCCGGAACGCGGGTGATTTTGATCAAATGGTCCAGCTGGACCTCAAGTACATCAACCGCAGCTCCCTCTGGACCGATCTGGGCCTGATATTGCAGACGATTGCCCTGTTTTTTAAGCCAAATGGCATGTAAGGAGGAATATATGACCCAACAGCACGTATTTATCATCGGCTCCAAGGGCCTTGGCTCTTATGGCGGCTACGAAACTTTCGTCAAGCGGCTTTTGGACTGCCATGAAGGCAACGGCCAGATCCAGTACCACGTGGCCTGCAAACAAAACGGCGACGGCGCGATGGCCGGCAATGCCTCTGGCAGCTTCAGCTACCGCGGGGCCAACTGCTTTAAGATCCCGGTGCCAGAAAGGCTGGGACCTGGGCAAGCCATCTACTATGACCTGGCGGCCCTCAAATACGGCATTCGCCATTGCCGGGAGCGGGGGATCACTGAGCCGATTTTTTACATTTTGGCCTGCCGGGTTGGTCCCTTTTTAAAGCGTTATGCCAAGCAGATCCGCCATCTGGGCGGGCAGCTGTTTATCAACCCAGACGGGCATGAATGGCGCCGGGGCAAGTGGCCCTACCTGATCCGCAAGTACTGGCAATTGTCTGAGCGGCTGATGGTCAAGCAGGCCGACCATGTCGTCTGCGATTCCATCGCGATTGAGCGCTACATCCTGAAGACCTACGGCAAGTATGAGCCACGGACTTCCTTTATTGCTTATGGCAGCGATTTGGCCGGCAGCCAGCTGGCCGATGACGACCAGCGCTTTACTGAATGGCTTAAAGCCAAGGGCTTGCGGCCTTTTTCCTACCACCTGATCGTGGGGCGCTTCGTGCCTGAAAACAATTTTGAAACGATGATCCGCGAGTTCATGGCCAGCCAAAGCCAGAAGGACTTGGTGATTATTGCCACGGCCAATGACAAGTTTCTGGCCCAACTGGAAGCAAGGCTTAATTTTTCCAAAGATCGGCGGATCAAGTTCGTGGGCACGGTCTATGACCAAGATTTGCTCAAAAAGATCAGAGAAAACGCCTATGCCTACCTCCATGGACATTCAGTCGGCGGAACCAATCCGTCCTTGCTTGAAAGCCTGAGCAGCACCAAATTGAATCTCCTTTACAAAGTCCCCTTCAACCAAGAAGTCGCCCGCCAGGCGGGGCTTTACTGGGACAAGGAAAAGGGCAGCCTGCGGCGCTTGATTGAAAAAGCCGAGCGGCTCAGCCGCCAAGCCGTGCAAGAATTTGGCCAGGCCGCCAGGCAGCGGATTGAGCAGGCCTACAGCTGGCCGCTGATTGCTAGTGAATATGAAGAGCTGTGGCTCACTAAAGGAGGTGAGGCGCGGGCAAAGTGACTGCATCGTAACTAAACTTCACTCCTACACATATTAGACTCTTAACAGATTGCTTTCTCGATTCATATCAAAAGCCGCCCAGGATTTGCCCGTCCTGAGCGGCTTTTTTGGGAATTATCGGCGCGGTTGGGGACTTTTCGGGAATTATGCTTTAAGAAGTACCCAACTGAAGCATTTCTGACCGGCAACCTGCAGAAAACGTCCGAATACCGGCAGAAACCTGCAGAAAGATGTCGAATTGATGCCAAAGTGATGGTGATCTTACGCATTTTTGACCAGCAGTAAAGACAGAAAGCCCCGCATCCCTAAATTGGGTGCAGGGCTTTGGGCATAAAAAAGAGCGCCTATTAAGCGCTCCAACCGGTTCGGTACAAGTAATCAGCTGATACCATTTTTTGCACATCAGATGTGAACTCCGGTTCATTATCTTAGTATCAATATTATACTATTTAAATGTGCCACAATCGAGACCATCAATCTCAAAATTAGGATGTGTGAACGGGGGTGTTTCACCTATGAATGCTAATTTCCCATAAATTACTACTCAAAGTGCTCTATCACTTGATATATCAACCTTTTAGAGGGTTTCGTTGAGTTTAAGTTACAACTCAAAAAATATTATCTTAAACTTCGAAAAAAGCCGTAATAGTAGGCTTCTTAGACATTGAGTTGTAAAATCCTGGGAAGTTAGCAATGAAACATTGGTACTTTTTCGTGATAGTGGTACCTCCTAAGTACCTGAAAAAACTGCTTAAGCACTCGCTTAAGTAGCAACCCGGCCTCCGCTCTTACGGAGGCTTTTATTTTGCCTCACTATCTGCGTCGAGGGCTGGTTCAGCATTGCAAGTCTGTCAAGCACCATGACCGCGATTATTTCAGGAAAATTTACCATGCAGTTTGATTGGCATTAGAAGTTAGAACTGATATACAATTCCTCTCACAAACCAAGTTTGGAAAACATGCTTCAAATTTGTTCAGGAAAGAGCGGTTGACTGGCCTGAGCTTGATTGAGAAAGCCCCGCATCCCTAAATTGGATGCGGGGCTTTGGGTATAAAAAAGAGCGCCTATTAAGCGCTCCAACCGGTTCGGTACAAGTAATCAGCTGATACCATTTCTTGCACATCAGATGTGAACTCCGGTTCATTTTTCGTGATACCCATATTGTATTATTCGAATGTGCTACAAGCAAGACGTACATCGAGATTAATCGATCTCAAAACTAAGATGCGTGAACAGGGGCTGTTGCTCCCTCTTATTCGTGATAGTGGTACTTCCGAAGTACCTGAAACAACTGCAACCTGGCCTCCGCTCTTGCGGGGGCTTTTATTTTGCCTCACTATCTGCATCGAGGGCTGATTCAGCATTGCAAGTCTGCCAAGCACCATGACCGCGATTATTTCTGGAAATCTTACCATGCAGTTTGATTGGCATTAGAAGTTAGAACTGATATACAATTCCTCTCACAAACCAAGTTTGGAAAACATGTTTCAAATTTGTTCATGAAAGAGCGGTTGACTGGCCTGAGCTTGATTGAGAAAGCCCCATATTCTTAAATTGGGTGCAGGGCTTTTGGGTATAAAAAAAGAGCGCCTATTAAGCGCTCCAACCGGTTCGGTACAAGTAATCAACTGGTACCATTTTTTGCACATCAGATGTAATCTCCGGTTTATTCTTTTAGTTCTTATATTATACTATTTAAATGTGCTACAAGCAAGACGTACATCGAGACCATCAATCCCAAAACTAGGATGTGTGAATGGGGGTGTTTCCCCTATGAACCATTGGTTCATTATCTTAATCGTGGTACCTCCGAAGTACCTGAAAAAACTGAAACCCAGCCTCCGCTCTTGCAGGGGCTTTTATTGATAACTTGGCTGCTTTTCTTTATCAGGAAGCCCTAATGTCAGGCTATAAAGTACCAGAGCAAGTAGCAATCGTAGGGTTTGATGGATCGGCAAAATCACGGGAACTTGGAATCACAACCATACGCCAAGATATTAATACAATTTGCAATGTTTGTTGCAGCAATTTGCTCTCTATGATTCACAAATCAAAAATCTATGATGCTTCTCAAACTATCCCTGTAAGTTTGATCAAGCGTAAAACGACGTAAGGTAAGCGTCCCATAGCGCAGTATATTAAAATCCCATCCTAGCAATAATGCTAAGATGGGATTAATGCCAATTTCCCAGAATTTTACAACTCAAGCAAAACGGCTGACAGTTTTTCTGCCAGCCGTTTTTGTTTTATGCATGACTTTCTAGAAATGCAAGGATCTCAGCTTTAGTTCTGGTACTTTTATCAATAGCTTTTAGTAATTCCTCCTGTTCTAGGCGCTTCTTGAGCTCATAGAAGGAATCCAGCTTCTGTGATGCTTTGTCGCAGCGCTCTTTAAGACGCCGGAGCTGTTCTTCTGTTTGGGAAATCTTGGCTTCGATAGTTTTAATATTCTATGTTCTCGGCATTTTCAGCATTTTCTTCATCGTCCTTCTGTTCTTCTGGCATTGCGGCGTTCTGGATGTCTTTTCCAATCAGTCTTGCCTGTGTCTTGATCCATTCCTTATCCAATCCAAACGCGCCTAGGATTACCTTCTGGGTAGCAGTGACAGCGTGATCAAGCTTATAGTTGCCGTTAGGTTGTCGTATCAGCTCAATCTTTTCAAGTTCCTTAAGTGCAGCGGGTACGCATAAATAGTTGGGCTTGCCCGGAATTTTAGCTTTGCGCTTTCGCAGAAGCATGTAAATTCGTGCTCTGATTATCAGCGCAATGAACTGAATGAAGACCTTGGCTTCGGTTGCTTGACTACTTGCGACTCTGAATGAGCGATTGTCATCAATACAAACAAAGATGTGCTAAGAAAGTAGTATTTTTGTCGGTCTAGGGCACTTGATTAGAAATATTTCGTTTGAATACTGTTTATTTTTTTAATACTCATTGGCAAATTATCTTTACCTCCAAAAATAATATCTAACTTCAAAGGATTAGCATTAAGCATATGGCAAAAATCTGCTTTTAAAGAAAGATCTGTTTCCAGATCTTGAAGCATTACTTTAACTTTTTTCATTGCATACCAACGGTTATACTCAATCGATAATTTTGTTAAGTTGTAAAGTAGATTTGCCCTAATTGTTACGTCCTCGGAATAAATAAATAATTTGCTAGAAGTGTTAGCAATAGTATCTATATAGCTAAAAGGCCAATTGGGTTGGTCCCAATACTGAATTAAACTGCTAACCATTTTTTTGGCTAAAGCATCATTCGTAGACTCAAATTTATCATATTTGGTACCAGTAATATTGACAAAGAACTTTTCCACATTATCCAAGTTACCGCTTTCAATTAGACTTGACGCAAGTTTTAGTAGATCAGCATTTGAGATAGTATCATTGGTTACTTCAAGCAGTTTATCTTCAGTCTTCTTTTCTTCAACATTATCTAGCAAGATAGCATAGACTTGAGAAACATATTTTTTTAATTCTGATACGCTTTCAAACCTATCTTCAGGACTATTTCTAGTACACTTGTCAATAATCGTACCAAAAATTGGGTTATAGTTTTTCTTTCCAAAGTCAGAAACTATATCCTCTATTATCTTACCTAGCGAAAAAATATCAGCTCTTTCGTCAACAGAATGAAGATTTTCCCACTGCTCAGGAGCGGTATATTTTTCTGTTCCAATTCGCGTACTTTTTGTAAGTATTGTGGTTTCAGAATTTTCTTCAACACCTAGTCCTAAATCAGAGATCACTAAATCAGAGTCTGAATTATATAAAATATTTCCCGGTTTTAGATCTCTGTGAATTATTCCTTCACTATGTAAATACTGGACCCCGTTTAATATAGCACTAATAATCTGACTTTGACGGTAATAATCTTCATACAAATTAGGAATCACCTGTATCAAATCACATTTATATAATGGCATTACATAAAAATAGGGTGCTTCACTTACATGAAAAAACACCAATTTTAAGACATTAGGATGATCCATTTTGTCTATTAGACGAACTTCACGCTGAAACCTTCTAATACTGTCCTTATTTCTTTTCTTAAGTTCTTTTAGTGCATACTTGTTCTCAAACTCATCTTTGCATAAAAAGACTTCTCCAAAGCCACCGTTTGAACTCAAATTTCTAATTTTAAAATATCCCATACTAAACTGCCTTCCTCCAGTCCACACTACATATTGCGCTACGCCTATATTATAACACAATATATTGTGAGTATCCAATAGCACGATACATCAGAATACCATCCGAGCAATGCTAAGATGGGATTAATCAGTTTATGGGACTTTACTTACAGTGGAGCTGAACATTCTCAGGCCATGGTAAATAGGCTTCCAGACGCTGACTATCTAATAATGACAGCTCATTGGACAGCTTATCTAGAAGATAGTTGATGTATTTGAATTGATCCAAGCCATTTTGCTTGGCGGTTTCGAGTATGCTCATAATGATGACCATGGCTTTGGCGTCAGTGCTGCTCTGTGAAAAGAGCCAGTTCTTGCGTTCCATGACAATCTCTTTGACTGTTCGCTCTGCTCTGTTGTTGGACAGTTCAAGTCGACCATCTTTTAGACCGTTCATGAACTTGTCCATGTGCTTTATGCAATACTGGAAGGCTGTCTCTAGCTTGCTGGAAGGCAACACGAAGATTGGCTTCTTGGGGCGCCAGTCGAAAAACTTCTTAAGCAGAGGCTTTAATTCAGACTGGCGTTTCTTGTATCTTTCTTCAGCTGAAAGGTCCTTCCAGGAGCACTCAAGGCTAAACATTTGATCACAGTAGTGGATCCTGTCTGACAACTGAAGTTGCGTCGGACTCTCTGGCCTTGTCTTTAGGCAAGGAATCATGGAATTTTCGTCTTGCATGAGCCATACAGCCTACAAGAGTCACATCCTGTTGGCTTAATCGTAAATAGCCAGGGTATTGATCACAATGAAGGTATCCGCTGAAGCCTGCTAGGAAATCCCATGCTTCGGCGCCTTTTCGTGATCCATGGTGATACAGGACAATCGGCTTCTCGGCATGCTTGCCTGACAAGAAGGTCCAGACGTAGTCTTTAGCTCTCTCGCTGTCTAAGACTCGATATGGCGTCTCATCTGCGTGAATTACATCCTGCTTTAGCAGCTCTTTTCTCAAGAGCTCGTAAAGGCTGGAGAGGTAGTACTCGCAAACTTTGATATGCCAATTCGAAACCGTCTTGTGATCAAGCGGAAGGCCCATGCACCTCAAGTCCTTTTCTTGTCGGTAGGCAGGAACCTTGAGAACGTACTTCTGATAGATCGTATTTGAGATCAAAGAAGCTGAGCCAAGACTGTTGGTTAACGGAGCCTTGGGTACAGGTGCTTTGATAATCTTGTCAGTTGGTGCCTCATCACTGCAGTGCTGGCACTTGTAAGAGTGCTGAATGTGGTCGATTCTCTTAACCTGGGCTGGAATGTAGAGCAGCTCTTTTCTGGCACAGAAGCTGCCGATCTCTTTCAGTTCGTGCTGGCAGCTTGTGCAGGTAAGATCATCCAAACGATGATGAACCTCCCCGCCTGGCAGAGAGTCTAAGATGTCCTGCTTTCCGCCGACCTGCTTGCGTCTCTTATAGGTAATAGTTTCGGTAATGCGAGGGCAAGTCCTTGTCATCTTCACCACCAGTCTTGTATTCATCGAAGAGACTCAGCTGGTTAGTATTGGCAACGTTCTTTTCGGAGGATTTTCCGTAAAGCTTCCTGGTCAAATACTCAACTTGTTCAGTAAGGAGGGCGACCTGCTTGAGCAACTCTTCGTTAGTTGCTTTGAACGTTTCGATTAAAGCTGAAGTGTCTTTGTCGGTCATAGTTGTTCTCCCTCCTTGATTCATAATCATAAGAATACTAGAAAAGCTCGTGAAATCAATACGATTCACGAGCTCTTGCGATATGAATTTTAGGATCGATGGTAAAGCCCTGCATCAAGCACATGACTTGCTCATCAGAAAGCTCTCGCACTTCGTCTTCATTGTTTGGCCAGGCCAGCTTCCTGTTCTCAAAGCGCTTATAGAGCAGCCAGAATCCCTGGCCGTCCCAATATAGTGCTTTGAATGCTAATTTCCCAGAATTTTACAACTCAAGCAAAACGGCTGACAGATTTTCTGCCAGCCGTATTTCTTTTTATGCATGACTTTCTAGAAACGCGAGAATTTCGGCTTTGGTTCGGGTACTTTTATCAACAGCTTTTAGTAATTCCTCCTTCTCTCGGTGCTTCTTGAGCTCATAGAGGGCATCCAGCTTCTTCGACGCTTTATCGCAGCGCTCTTTAAGGCGCCGGAGCTGTTCTTCTGTTTGGGAGATCTCGGCCTCAATTGTCTTAATACTCTTCGTTCTCGGCATCTTCATCATCGTCTTTCTGTTCTTCTGGCATTGCGGCGTTCCTAATGTCTTTTCCAATCAGTCTTGCCTGTCCCTTGATCCATTCTTCGTCCAGTCCAAAGGCGCCTAGTATTACTTTCTGGGTAGCTGTGACTGCGTGATCTAGCTTATAGTTACCGCTCGGCTGGCGTATCAGCTCAATCTTTTCAAGCTCTTTCAGTGCTGAAGGCACGCTCAGATAGTTTGGCTTGCCCGGCATTTCGGCTTTGCGCCTTCTCAAAAGCGTGTAGATTCTTGCCCGGATTATCAAAGCGATGAACTGAATGAAGATCTTGGCTTCGGCTGCTTGACTGCTTGCGACTCTGAATGAGCGATTGCCAAGGAAGGCCTTATCACTGCCAAACAGCTTCTCTGAGATATCGCGGCTCTTGTAAAGATTCAAGGCTTCAGAGGCCGTCATCTTTTCGGAGGTCACGATCGCGAAATAGCCGCACAGCTGCAGCTCTCGTTCGATGACATCTTCCCGTTCCTCGTAGCCATAGAACTTGTCTTTGTGGTAGGTGAGCTTGAAATAATGCTCGTATCGCTTTGGAAGCTTGTATTCTCTGCCTTTTATCTTGTCCATCTCGGCTTCCATTCGGTCCAGATCAGCTTCCAGTCTAGCACGCTCGCTAGCCTGCTTCTTGGCCTTGTAGTAGATGTGGAAATAGCGGTCAGTGTCGTCATCCGCGTACAGCTTGGCTTTAACCGTTATGCCATAAGTCCGGTAAGCCTTGATGGAGCAGGCTCTCTTTGATTCGAATTCGCCCATGTGCTCCATGATCAAGCCGTGTACAAAGGAGGCTCTGCCTTTAACCATCATCACGAAATCATAGTCGCATGAGTCCATGAATTGAATATTGGCCTTACTGAAGTATCCACGATCAAGGATAAAGCCTATCTTCTTATAGCCGTAGCCACGAATCTTCTCCAGCATGTATTTCAGCTGCGAGACATCCACGATACTGCCCGGATAGCTCTCGTAAAGCAGGGGCTTCTCATTGGTCATATCATAAGCAATCGAGTAGTTGATAATTGGCGCGCCAACATCATTCTTAGGGTGACCATATTCAGCCATCTCAATATCTCCAGCCTTACAGTTCTTGTTGGTGGAGTCATAGGAAACGTAGATTTTCTCATTCTTATCGTGGGTGGCGTTCCAGCTGTTCAAGAAGTCGACCCTGTCATTGTCATCGATCTCGCGAATGAAGCGCGAGATTGTAGAGTCGCTGTAAATCTTATTCTGCGGCGTCATTAATGGATGGTTGTAGGCATAATCCGGGAAGTGCTGAGCCACGTTGCTTTCTGCGATAACTGAATAAGCAGCCAGGTCAAGAAGCAGTCCTTTTCCCCGGTCATCCCAACGCTTCAAGTGTTCAGCGAGCTTGTAGTCTTCGATGATTCGTCTGACTACAGAGAAGGCACCAATTTGGATACAGCTGCTTCTGGATTCATTGACTGGTTCAGCCGCCGTTCCTTCGGCAGGAATCTCAACGTCAGGGAAGAATTTTTCGAAGTTAGGGTTAGGAAACATCATTCCCGGATGATCCGGGTCAGCTTTCCCGATGGTCGTTCTTCGGGCGACGTTGTATTTCTTCTCGGGAAGGTACTCTCTAGCATAAGTGTATTCGATGTAGGTAGTCTTGCCCCGTTTATTTCTGGAAATTTTACCAGTGTTCTTAGGAATATTTACCAGGCAGTTGTAGTACATGATGGCCTCCTTCATTGAGTATTATATCATACTCAAATTATAACATAGAAAAGCACATCAATGCAAGCAAAGATGTGCTAAAAATACAGTATTTTTGCGGGTTTAAGGCACTTTCTCAGAGGACTTGAGTTTGATTGCTTTGGGAAGTTAGCATTTGAAGCGATCTCTTCGGCTACCGCAAAAGAGAAAGACGCATCCAGAGAAGAGATCAAGATTGAAGTTCTTCTTAACTATGTAAGCAAGCGAATCAATTCCCCGGCGCATGTCGGTATTCCCACAAACAATGAACACTCGACCTAATTCAGCCAGATTAATCATGGCTCAAGAACCTGTCCACGACTTCGATCATGAGCTCGTTAGTGGCATCACTGTAAAATGACAGCTCAACCCCTTTGGACTTCAGATTAAGGATAAGTCTGTTCCTTATGGACCTCTTAACTCTGCCCTTCGGCAGCTCGAGCGGTACGATTGGATGTTCAGTCATAATATCGTGTTCCTCCGTATTCAATTGTTAAGGACAGTATATGACTATTGAACAAGAGTTGATAGATACCGCGCTATTGGGTGCTTACGACTTACTTTACATTTGAGTTGTAAAATCATAAGAAACATAAACTGCAAATTATCTTCTTAATTTCTCCACATAAAGATTATACAAGTCATCTGCATTTTTAACAGCGTCATAACCTTTAGCCGCTAGACGCTTAATATTATCATCTGACTCACTATCACGTGATGGTAATTCTGTCTTTTGAATCGCCTCGCCCCATGCTTTAGGATCCAACGGAACAAATTCTAGCTTACCAGTTAAGTCACTTTCTCGTGAAATCTTGTCTGACAAAATTATTGGAAGACCATTTGCTGATGCTTCAACGACGACAAATGGTTGGCCTTCGAATCGAGACGGTAAAACAAATATATCTATAGCTGAAAGATAGTCAGGAACATTGTTAACAGAACCTGTAAAGGTTACCCTATGAGTTAATCCTAATTTCTTAGTCTTAGCTTTCACTTCTTCGAAATCATGACCTGCCCCAATCATCACTAACTTATACTTTTCTGGTAAATCCTTTAATACATCAAGCAAGAATGCTTGATTCTTCTGCTCATTGAAATAACCTACATGTCCCAATAGAACATCTTTAGATTTCACACCTAACTGTTTTCGAATATTATCATGATTGATCTGGTTATAACGATAGTCATCCAAAAAAATCCCATTATCTATCACAGTAAACGGCTTATTACCAAAAAGCCACTTACCAGAGGCTTCATTACATGCAATTTTCATATTCACAAACATATTGAAAGGGATTCTTAACAGGTTATGAATTCGTTGATGTTCTGTCACCGTATTATGGCTATGCGCAGCTCGAATTTTTACACCCGCAAAAAATGCAGCGGCTAATTCAATAGACATAATATTACTACTACCGTTAACATGCACAACATCAAATTTCTCATGTCTGAGCACTCTCAACATTTGGTTGAAATACTTAACAGGATGCGAATTTCGATCTGGGATTTCAAACAATTGAACATTACTTTCCGTTAATTTTTCTTTGATTCCCTCATCAACCTTATTCGGTGCAAGAACTGCTACCTTTACATCCGGTTTATTTGCCAATAGCTTAGCATTATTAATAATAAACGTTGATATACCATTATCTGCCAGCCCAGTTGAATTAACTAAAAGAACCCTCATACGCACTCCAAACTTTGCTTTACTATTTATTCTTTAAGTAGCTATTTTATAATTTCCTACAATCTACGAAAGGATAAACGGCATTAAAGCCTTAAAAATATACTCTAAAGCGTATCGATCTTGTTAATTTCTGAATCAAAATCTATTTCATCTTTCTCAATATTTACCTGAAGTTTTTCCCGCAAAGCCGAATCCGAATATACTTTTTCGATAGTATCAGCCAAGGATTCAGCATTTAACTCACAAATCAAACCATTTTTTTCTTCCTCTATTTGCTCAACATTTGATGGGATATTCGAAGCTATAATTATCTTCTTCAGAATTCTAGCTTCTGTAACAGCTACTGAATACCCCTCATGTCTAGATGGCTGTATATATAAGTCAGCTGCTTTTACATAAACATATGGATTATCACGCCTGCCGAGTAAGGTGAAAACATCTGAAACGTCGTCTCGAATAATTTGCTTCTCCAATCTCTCACGATCGCGACCATCGCCTACACCATACCAATGAAACTTTATCCCCTTGTTTTTTAGAACTGCAGCTGAAGAAATCGCCACATCATATCCCTTCTGTTCAGTTAAACGGCCAACAGTCACGATATTAAAGTCTTTAGGATTTAACTCATCTGGATATCCCTCATTAGCTTTATCAACCACACGTTTCTTGTCAATCACATTATAAATAACTAACGATTTTGAAGCGTATTTAGGATATTGCTTATCAAAAGACGTTTTTATAGCCTGTGATACGCAACAAATCTTATCAATTTCATCAAAATAACGTTGACTGTTTACTACCCAAGGCATTTGCTCATCATGAAGCCAAACTGCTTTATGACTAGCATTTACTTTTAATGCTAAATAAGCTGTAGTGAAAGCACCATATCCGTAAAAATCAATCGCTAAATCATACTTTTCACTTGGCGCTTGAGTATGCTTAGCAAGTAAATCATAAATGCCAATATTCTTATTAATATGAGCCTTTTTAATAACCTTGCCAGGTAAGGAATACATAGAGGCAAGAGAATGATAAAAGCTATTGTCAAATTTAATATAGTTTAGCTTTACTTTCTTATTTAATCGATATTTATATTCATCATCCTTATCCAACAACAACAAAGATAGATCATATTTTTTTGAAGATAAGTGGTTTATGAACTCAATCATAGCAGTCTCAGAACCGCCACCACCTAAAGACTTAGCAACAATCAGCATTTTTTTCATAACAAATTACCTATATCATCGCAACCACATTCATAGTGGCACTATCTAATAAAATCGTAGTAGAACACGCTCTAATACATCTAGTGCAAATTTATTTTTCAGCCCAATAAGTATCAACGCATATTCTACAATAGATAATACAACATCAAATAAGATGACCATTACTGTAGAATCAAACAATACATCACCGGCAAAGCAAATGATCACTATAGACATCGCACCTAAGATATATGTAAAGATTGCTTTCCAAAATCTGCTTTTATACAATCCCTTAATTATATCCCTGCTATAATACATTCCTAAAAACATAGAAATTGCTTCTGACAATGATGTTGTTATCGCCGCAGCATTTTCTTTTAAAGAAGGCATTAATAGCAAATTCAAAACCAAATTAACTACTGCACTTAGTACAGTTATGATCAAAACCTTGTTTTCGCGCTTTGCCGGTATCAAAACACAACTAGTAAAAATCCAGCTAAAAATTGAAAAAATTAACGCTGGACATAATAAGCGCAACGAGCTAACAGCCCTAATATATTTAGTACTCGACAATAGTATTACAATCTGTGGAGCTAACATATAAACTCCGACAGCAGCGGGAATTGATATCAAGGCTAAAGCGTCGGATATCTGTAACAATAGCTTACGATACTCTCTATATCTATGACGCCCCCAAAGCAATGCAAATCTAGGGATTGTAACAGTTAGTATTGCTGCAATAAGTTGCTTAACGATATTGTACATCTTTGTCGAAACAGAGTAGATACCTACAACGTAGTTGTTATTTATTAATCCCAATAACGTTGTATCTAGACTTAAATATATTGTCGTAGCAACAGACGAAGCAAAAATTATCAGTATTGGTTTAATATGCTCTTGCCAATCTATATTAAAAGTAAACCTAATTGTACAAAATTTCTTAGCATGCAAATAGTTCAGTACATTTGACCCTACTGCAGAAAAAACAGTTATTCCAGCATAGTTTAAGTAATCACCAGGTCTTCTCACAAATACAAATAACATAACAATGGAAAGTATTTTAAACACTATACTTCTGATAGTTATATATGTATATTCTTCAAAAATACTATATATCCATTCCGTACCTAGTGTAGTAAAAAAAATTTGAATACTAAAAATATAAATACATGCGGAATAGCTCTGTACCTTCGGAAAAATGAGGACACATAAGAATAGCAGGATATATGAAACTACAGTAGATAATATATTAATCGAAAAAACTTGACTCGCAAAAGCACTAATTTCATTTCTATCATTCCTAAGCTTAGCGCCTTCTCTGACTGCATATGTCGCAATTCCCAATCCTGCAAGCAACAGGAAGTATGATACAAAAGAATTAGACCAATTATACTTTCCAAGTTCTCCTACGTTTAGGACTCGAGATACATAAGGAAAAGTGATAATGGGGAATATGATATTTAAAACACTTCGTAGCCCGTTTAAAAACGCATTTTTCCCTAATGATTTTCTTTTCACGTTATCCTCTTTCTTTGCTTGTTACAGTTAGATAATGTCTTTACCTTATCTTTTTTCAATAAGCCCAATAAAGTCAAATACTAACTTATTGTAAGCAAATGTTGCAACTTCAATTTTGTATCTCATGGAAAGGTCCTTCCACTGCTTTTTGTGTGATAAAACAAATTTTCTCATAACCATATATTCATCATCTGTTCGATCATATCGATGCAAGTAAGCAACTACAGACATTATGGTTTCCCGAAAAACCTGACTACTTCCTTGAGGATAATTAGCTTCAATATAATTAAAAAACTCCAGCATCACCATAGCAACATCTTTATATTTCCATTTTTCATTGCTAAGTGATACGCCGCTGCCGTCACGTCTATATCCATATAAATCATTATTTATAATTACAAAACTATTCGCTTTGTCATAAGCTTTATAGCTGAAAATTATGTCTTCACACATTTTTATATTTTCTGGAAATGTAATTGCATTATCTATAAGCATAGACTTCCTAAAAATTTTATTCCATGGATAACTAGCATATTTTTGATTAAGCAAAGTTCCAATAGCTTGTTGTTTACTGATAGATCTATCGCTGCTCTTTTTTAAATTATGAAATTCGATATTATTAATAAATTCTTGATAGCCAAAAATTGTTATATCAGCATTATTCTTGTTTACTTCTTTCCATAATATATCAACTGCGCCAGGATATAAGACATCGTCACTATCTACAAACCAAATCCATTTTCCTTTAGCAGCCCTTATTCCATAATTTCTTGTTGCTGAAACACCACAATTTTTTCTATGGACGACTTTTATGTTATCACTTTTTTTAGCATATTTTTGGCATACTTCTAAGCTACCATCTGTAGACCCATCATCTATTAAAATTATCTCGAAAACATCTTTGCCATTACATTCAATAATCGAGTCTATACAATATGATATATATTTGCTTGAATTATAGACTGGAATAATAATGCTAATTATACTGTCCATATGCTTTTTCCTAAAAACTATCTTTCACGTATCTGTGCTTTTAATCATACCTTTTGTTAGCTATTATCAACTATAGCTAAACTTATTTGAGCAGTGGTTCTAACTTAGAAAACGAATATCACAACTTCATTTAAACCATTAGGCAGAATATGTATTACAACAAATAACTCTCAAAGAAGTTAAAACTGACCATCCATATTTTAGCATGAACACGCATAACAAGGGAATTAGAGTTAGATCTCGATCTAGTAGCTGCACTGTTGATCAAACACCGTGATATCGTTAGAGAACGTCCCTGTTCCTTTTTCCTTATCAAGCACTGTAATCTTATACTTGACATATGAAGCCGTACGAGGCCACTGCAGACCAATCCGTGTATGAGAGAGAGCCATAGTCAATCTCCAAAATAGAACTACGATACAATTCTCTGCCTAAAAAAGCTTTTTAAAATAGAACTACATTTCTTTTTGTTGTTACCTGTAAATTTGAATATATAGCAACAAGTATTACGAGACCTATAAAACTAAGGCCTATAGTAATTTCAACCATAGCCAATAAACTGTAAACATCTAGCATGGCAATTATAGGAACAAGAAAGTTTTGTTTTCTCTTATCTGCTTGATGAATAGCGTAAATTGTCAATATAGCAAGAAATGCAAATGGAATCACACCCACTTGCAGTATAATATCCCAGAAACCATTTTGCGTATTGGGCATATTCAAATAATTCCCTATAACTTCATTCGAGCTACTAGGGCCATATCCCCAGAGCCAATGGCCTGACATTAAAAAAGGCAGTTTCTTATAGATATTAATGCGTCCTGTCAACGTAGTGCTTCTTCCAAGAGAGCCTATAAAAAAGTTTTGATATACTTTAGTTTCTACTATATAAACGTAATTATAAACTGCCATAAATGACACTATAGATATTGCTATCCAAAGTAACGGCTTTCTTGTAATTTTTTTAGGAAACAGAAATACAAAAATAGCAAGGAGTAATGTCCCTGTAACTCCAGTAATACAATCCACTAGCAATGAAATAATCAGTGTATATAAAATCAGTGCTATAGTAATTTTTTTACTCGTCTTGTTATTTAAATCTCCCTGAAAAATATAAAAAGCTACTGCTTCTAAATGCGTGTAAGAAACACTAAATTTCCCATTTAACAAATAGCCCTGCGTAACCCTAAGTGTTGCTATCCTAGGAAGAAAAAGCACATCGTTTAGCACACAATATATCAAAGATATTATAAACAAATTTTTAGCAAACTTTTTGCCGTCACCTATTTCTACAATATAAACTGCAGATACAAAAAAAGCTGCTATTCGTAATATATAATATATTCCTGCTTGCCATCCATTAATTTTCGTGTGATTCGGACTGTTTAAATATGTTGAATATAACGCTCCACCCAAAAATAGAAATAGCAAAAGCCAAATTACTATTTTTGGCCTATTGCTACTTGATTTCTGAAATAGTATCAGTGAAATAAAAAAACTAATAGCTATCCCTACTACATTTATCGCTTTCTGCAAAGAATCAAGGGTTAGACTTCCAAATGCCAAATTAAATGCAAGAAATGATATGAAGAATTCTATTAAGCCATGCTTGTTCAGTACAATTTTATTGTTCATCTATCAATTTACCCTAAACACTATGTTTTGCTATCAGTCTTGCTTTTTTAAGCAATAATCCAAAAAGTCCTGATAACTTTTAAACATAGGATTATGTTCCCTTAATATCTTGTTGCTTCGATCATAATTTCTCATCAATTTCATCTGGCTTTTGAATTCCGGTATATCATCGGTTTGACTAAATAAAAAGAAATATTCATCTAACTCAGACTCTGGAGGAACAGTACCATGCTTTGCAATGTATTCTTGAACTACCGTTTTTGCTTCTTCTAATTGTTTCCTATCACGCTTATTTTTAAACTCCTCTAAAGTCATTAACTTTTTAGCCGGATTACCAGCATAAACAGAATCACTATCAACATGACCACTAACGACAGAGTTTGCACCGATCACTACATTATCGCCTATTTGGCTACCACCTAAAATAGTTGCCCCCCAACCAATAAAAACATTGTTACCGATAGTAGTCTTCCGCTGGTTTCCATATATATATCCATACTTTCGCTTTAGTACGCTCCAGCTATAATCATGTGTCAATATTGTAACTGGGCCTGTTATTTGAACATCGTTACCTATTGACAATAAATGCGGATTCTGGGTGTCGATAGATGTATTGAAAGGTCTAAATATTTCAACATTATCTCCGACAGAAACTCCAACCTCTTTTAAATGATTAACATAATCTTTGCTACTAGCTCTATATCCAATAAACATTTTTTTTATGCTCATTATTATTGACATACTGGCCACCTCCATAATGATTTTTTTGAATCCATATAGGCTTCATTCTAGAATACAGCAATTTCAAATCTAACAAGCCCCCCATTGTGACAAATAAACCGCCTGGTTATTCCGTTATGGCATCCTGCACCGGAACCATCTAGTACACCACTTGAGTCTGCTCTCCCTATCTATTGTCGGTCGTGACAAAGATGGATTTAAAAATTCTGTCCCCTTATCTTTCTCGATCTTGAGTTTACTGTTCTAAATAAATTTTTTAACTTTCCATTTCCACATTAATCTAAATCGATGGAAAGATATATTTTTCTTTTTCATTTGTGTTAAAGCAGCTATAGTCGTTGGCAACGAATCAATTTCTACAAATTCGTTAGGAATTATTTCAATCATGCGGCTATCAATGTTAGCACTAACTTTCATTTTACGTTGTTGTAAATGGATATACATTAAATCAATGTAATGTATTTCCTTAGAGTCAGTATAATACAAGCGTAGCCCATCTTGATTATCCCAAATTATAACCTGATTTTTTCTTCTTGGTTGAAGCTCAAACTTTCGATTTTTTAAAACTACTTGTGTAAACGCTGTCGGTGTTACGCTTACATTATATGACCAATCAGCTGCAAAAACCTTCTTACCATTTTGCAAGAAAATGTCATTTATACTTAAACTATTTTTTTGTGAAACCTCATCAAAAACAAAAATGTCTTCTGACGTCAGCGCTTCTTTATATGGAAATGAACCATCGATTTTTTTCATAAACATCCGATTATTCTCGAAAGTGTTTTTGAAAATAGTCATATGTCCCAACTCGAATAATTTGTCATATTGATTTAAAAAATCGGAAGATAAAAAATCATCTAACTTTCCCATGATAGTATCAATATCACAGTAACCCCAAAATGGATAGTCTTGTATTAAATCTTCAAAAATGTAGCCATACGTTGGTTTATAATCACATAATTTATATGGAGTAGGTAACTCTATTCTAAAATCAAACTTAGACTGTATTCTTTGCCTTAAATCTTCAAAACTCATATCAATTTTCTGAACATTTTGAGGCCAACTATACGAAGTTTTGTCGTCTGTTACAATAATCCATTTGAAATTTTTGTTGAGCTTACAACTATTTAAAAACAGCTGAAAATAATTCGGAAGCTTTCCAAAATATGGTACAATAAACGCTACTTTTTTCATATAACACCTAAGCACATTAGTTATTATTCCGATATGACATTTTTATATTGAATACGTTTTTCGCATTGCCCTTTTTACAAGCTTAATTTTTTTTGGACAATAGATACAACAACTTACTTTGCTTTTTTCTTATTAAAAACAAAAATGCTCTTTGTTTAAAACCTTGATATGACCCCCGAAATTAGGACACTAATTTCGGGGGTTATTTTCATGACTAAATACACTAAAGAAATCAAACTCGCTATTTACCACGAATGGGTAGACGATCATAGAAGAGGCACCTACCTCAGC
>NZ_VUMX01000018.1:0-49420 GCF_009695985.1 Lactobacillus porci | reverse complement strand
CGATTACTACAACAACGTAAGAATCAAAACAGGACGAAAAAACATGACCCCGATTGAATATCGGAATCATGTTCTAACAACCTTAACGGCGTAATACTAATATGTCCCAATTTTGGGGGTCACATCAGTTTTTCACTTCTAGAAGCCTTTTTTATTTGTTAGAGTCTTTTTTCTCAGACTCTTGCTTATTCGCGTTTTAGCTATTTCTTCTTGAGAAAGCCGCGCTTCTTAGGCTTGGCGGTCTTGTTGGCATTGATGGTCGTCTTGCTGTAGTCGCGAGGAGCAACGCGCTTGATGCGGCTGGTCTTCTGCTTGCCCAGGATCAATGGCACGCGCTCAACGACCGTGTCCGCGAATTCCAGACCGAACCATTGGGCCGGGTTTGGCGACAGGTTCTGCAGGCGGACGCGGGCTTCAACCAGCCACTTCTCGTAAGAGGTCAAGGTGGTTGAAGGAGAGATGACGTCGTTGACGATGACGAACTTGAAGTCGCCGACGTCACGGCCTGGCGTTGTCGTGTATTCTTGTGGCTGCGGCTCAATCGTGTTGTCCTTGATCAGGTCGTGGACGATCTGGCGCAGGTAGACGTTGACGCTGGTCTGCTTCTTGAAGCCCAGGTAGAGCTGAATGTTGATCACGTTCTTGGTGCCGTAAGTGTTGATCGCGTATTCCGCGGTAAACGGCTCGTTGGTGACGTTGACCGTCACGAACCAGTAGGCCCGGGCCCGCTTAGGCCGCTTGTCCAGGATGGAGTACATGATCTCCCGCTTGATGAACTTGTTATATTGAACCTTGGCCATGTAAACCAGGTTGTCAGCGTAAGTTGGGTAGTTGTCGTCATGGCTGAGGTCAGTCAGCATGTCGGTGTATTCATCCAAGCGGACGTAGGCATTGCCTGATTCGTTCTTGTCGCGGACCTTGTTGCCAAAGTACCAAACGACCATGACGGAAGCGATCAGCAGGGTGATCAGCAGGGAAACGTAGCCACCATGAGTGAACTTGCTCAGACTTGACCCCATGAAGAGGATGTTGATGGTGCTGAAGAAGATCACGAAGATCAGGTTGGCCAGGTTGTGGCCTTGCTTGAGCACCAGCCATTCGTACAGCAGGATGGTGGTCGTCAGCATGGAGATGGTGATTGACAGACCATAGGCTGCTTCCATGTGGGCGGAAGTTCTGAAGAAGAGCACCAGGGCAATGGTAGTGATCCCCAGCATCTTGTTGATGGCCGGAATGTAAATCTGCCCTCTTTCATCAGATGGGTAGAGGATGTTCATCCGCGGCAGGAACTTCAGGTTGATTGATTCCGCCACCAGGGTAAAGGAACCGGTGATCAGGGCCTGGGAAGCGATGATCGCGGCTAAGGTAGCCAGGACGATTGACGCCAGCCGGATGTTTTCCGGAATCATGGCATAGAAGGGGTTGATTTCATTGACTGAGTGCATGTGGGTGTTGTTCAGAATCCAAACCCCTTGCCCGAAGTAGTTCAGGGAGAGGCAGACAAAGACAAATGGCCAAGAGCCAATGATGTTGCCTTTGCCGACGTGGCCAACGTCGGAGTAGAGGGCTTCAGCCCCGGTGGTAGCCAGGAAGATGGAGCCCAGGATCGCGAAGCCGGCCTTGTTGTAAGGACTAAAGAGCAGCTTGATTGCATAGTAAGGATTCAAGGCTTGCAGAATCCACCAGTTGCTGCCGATGTTGATGACCCCCATGACGCCCAGGAAGGTGAACCAGACGAACATGACTGGGCCAAAAGCCTTCCCGATGATGCTGGTCCCCATCCGCTGAATGGAGAACAGGACCAGCAGAATGATAATAGTGATAACCAGGACCATGGTCTGGTTGCTGACCGGGACGTTGCCCTTGCCAAATTCCAGCCCTTTCAGACCTTCAATGGCGGTCGTAACCGTCACGGCCGGGGTCAGGGTCCCATCGGCCAAGATGGCCGCCCCACCAATCAAGGCTGGCCAGACCAGCCAGGCGGCCCGCTTTCTGATCAAAGCATAGAGGGCGAAGATCCCACCTTCGCCATGGTTGGTTGCCTTAAGGGCGATGATCACGGTCTGTACCGTCGTAAGCAGGGTCACGGTCCACAGGATCAGGGAAATAGCCCCAATGATCAAATCCCGGCCGACCGTGCTGAGCCCGCCGTTGCCGGCGATTACGGACTTCATGACATAGAGGGGACTGGTCCCAATGTCGCCGTAGACAATCCCAATCGCGATTAAGAGGCCAGCGGCCGTCATGCGATTGCGTTTATTTTCTACTTCCATAGTAATAAAATACTCCTCAAACTTTAAAAGCCTGTGATAGACACAGATAAATTTAAAGACGATTTAAATTTATTAAGTAAAAAAAGAATGCCATGTGACATTCTTTCTTTTCTCTTATTTTCTTATATTTGGGGGCAACTTGCAAGAGCCATTCAGACAAATCGGTCTGATCCTCTGGCTTAGGACAAGCTGCTTTGAATCTTGGCGCGTTGGCCTTCGTACCAGTTTTCCCAGTCTTCGTAGGTCATCATGTCTTCTGGAACCACGCCAGTGGCCTTGGTCATTTCATCAAGGATTGCCTGGAAGTTCTGCGCGTGGTCGATCAAAACGTGCTTAACCAGGTTCTTGCGTGAGAATGGCTGGTTAGCCAGCAGGTAGTGGTTGATGTTGACCATGTTGTGGCCGTCACCATCGTATTCGCTGATGATTTCCAAGTCGTCACGTTCGAAAGAAGCGATATAGAAGTTGGCAAAGTTTACCAAGTAGTCAGGTTGGTCAGGAATTTCGCGTGCAGGCATGGTTACCCGTTCTGGTTCAGGCATGACAATCTTGTACATGTCGTCAATTTCTTGGTTTTTCTTTTCTTCTTCAGCCAAAGTTGTAACTCCTTTTTTCAATTAAAGTCTATAAAGTCAATGATAATTTTAACTACTTTGCCAAAAGAAAGCAAGCGCCACAGCCTGTGGATGTGCTGTTTTTGGCGCTTGCCTTGCTAGCTTATTTATTTCTTTGGCGACAAGTAGCCCTTGACGTCGTCCTTGGTGATGGAGTCGATCGTCGTGTGCCCTTGCTCGTTGGCGTAGCGGAAGAGGTTGATCAGGTCCTGCGGACTCCAGCCAGAGCTGTCTTCGCCCAGGTTTGCCAACTGGTTGCGGATCTGCTGCACGTCGCGGGCAGTGACGGTTTGGCCGCCGACTTGGTCGTTGACGCTTTGGCCGGCCCCTTCAACCTGGCTGGAAGAGCTGGAGCTGCTGGACTTGCTGCTTTCCTTGCTTGAGGAAGCAGCCTTGCTGGAAGATGAGGCAGATGATTCTTTGCTGGAGCTTGTGGAAGAGCTGGAGCTGCTGTCTTCATCTTGGTCTTCGTCTTTGGCCTTCTCCTTGGCTTCCTTTAAGTCTTCCTTGACGTCAGCGCGGACTTTCGCGTAGTAGACCTCGTTGATGTAAGGGAGGTCCAGAATGCTGGCGTAGGTGGAGACGGCCGCGGAGTAGGCGCCGCGGCTCATGGATGAGTCAGCCTTCTTCATCAGCGGCTTGATTTCGCTGTCGTAGTTGTCTTTGACCCCCTTCAAGGTCTTGACCAGCTTGCCGGCCTGGGTGGTCATGACTGAATAGCCGGCAGTCTCGTTCTTGGCCTTTTGGGCCAAAACGATGGCGCTGGCGTACTTGGTGCTGGTCTTGGCCAGGTGGACGCTGTCGCGCAGGCTCTCAGCCTGGCTTTGGCAATGCTTGGCCTCGCTGGTGGCCTTGACCTTATAGGCGCTGGCAAACTTGCTGGCGGCCGCGGCGTACTTCTTGGACTTGGCTGCTTGCTTGCCTTCATTCATGTAGGTCAGGTAGCTTTCAGCCGCGGAATGGTTTTGAGACGATTGATGCTGGGCATAGAAGAAGCCCCCGCCCAAAACAGCGACGGCTACGATCCCAATGATCGTCCAAAGTGTCTTACGTTTCATTGTGTTCCTCCTGAAATAGTTGGGTCAATTATACCAAAGATTCCAAGCTAATGCCGGCACTCCGCGATCTTGTAATAGATCTTTAAACTTCAGTGGCCAAAGCGTGAAAATTTTTCCCGGCAGCCTGGCACACTTGGGCCAGATCCAGCGTTATTAAGGGTGTAAGACAAAGCGCGCGAGACCTCTTACCAAGCATATCACTGCCAGTCAGGCTAGAAAAAGGAGCAAAAAAATGAATTTTGAATTAGCTGACCAAAGCATCCAATACACCTTCAATTCCGAAAAGTACAAGGACGGCAAGCTCGCCCGGACCCTGCCCAACGTGAAGACTGACGCCACCCCAGAAAGCCTGGTCAAGGTGGGTCAGGCCATCAGCAAGCTGCAGGACGATTCCCTGGGCATGCTGACCTTGATCCAAAAGAAGAACCTGATCGTGGACAAGGGTGAATAAGGAACAAGCCAGATTAAGCAATTTATTTAAAGGAGAGAAAAATCATGACAACGACGACTGAACTGCAGCTGACTTTCAAGAACAGCGAAGGCAAGACTAAGAGCATCAGCTTCCCCAACGCGGTCAAGGATCTTGCCGAAGACGTGGTGCGCGGGGCAATGGCTGACATTGCCAAGGAAGACGTCTTCGTCAAAAAAGGAGTGAGCCTCTATCATGAGCCAGTGGCTGCAAAGTACATTGAACGCAACGTCGCAACTGTGTTTGATGATTCTGCTCGTTAAGCAGATCCTGGGCTGCCTGGTCATTTGAGACTAGCAAGCGCTAGTAAATGATCAGGCAAAAAGGACGCCAGATTAAGTTAAGACACAACGCCTTAGGACACTCATCTAACTTAGATGAGTGTTTTTGGCTTAATTTATCCGCTGACTTAACTTAATGATCTTGACCGGCCAGCGCCGTTTTCAGTTCTTATAACAGAGGCTAATTTATTAAACCTGAAAGGGGGTGAAAACGCTGGAATTTAGGTATTTCAGTCAATTATTATTACTTTTCTTTTACAGAATGCGCGTTCGATTGTATCTAAGAGTCATTCCCAATACAATTAAGTATATTATCGAAAAAAGTGTAGGAGGAAATTAATGAAGAGAAGATTTTTCACTGGAATTGCTACCGCTGCGATGCTT
The DNA here is from genome assembly GCF_009695985.1 of Lactobacillus porci. NCBI lineage: Bacteria > Bacillati > Bacillota > Bacilli > Lactobacillales > Lactobacillaceae > Lactobacillus > Lactobacillus porci. The sequence continues at coordinate 44,341 of NZ_VUMX01000018.1, read as the reverse complement.
GCCTCCATCGCTGTTCCAGTTGCCAACAACCTGTCTTTCTCAAATAACGCGCAAACCAAAGCAGTGCAAGCTTCAACGACGACCACTGCTTTTTTAAACGCGACCGCTTTGCAGGCGGAAAAGTCCGGCAAGAAGTATGGAGTCTACCCGTCTTTGATGCTGGCGCAAGCAGCCTTGGAGTCAGCCTGGGGAGGCTCGACTCTGGCCACTCAGGCCCACAACCTGTTTGGCATGAAGGCTGACAGCACTTGGAGCGGCGCGAGCTACACGGTTCGGACCGCGGAACAGACCAAAAATGGCGCGGTTTACTACATCTACGCGCCATTTAGAAAGTATTCCAGCTACACTGGCTCATTTGATGATTACGGCCGCAAGATGCGGAACACGATTGGCAATGGCGGCCTGCGCTACCGCAAGACCTGGATTGAAAACGCGTCAAGCCCAGCAGTCGCGGCCAAGGCGATCAAGGCTGCCGGCTACGCGACTGACGTCAATTACGCCAGCAAGCTGATCAGCCACATCAATAACTACAATTTGACCAAGTACGATCCAATGATCTCGACTTTGACCTACAAGGCCAAAGTGGCCAAGTCCGGCGCCACCTACTTGTACCCAACTGACCACGCGCTTTCACCAAAGAAGTCCTACGTCAATGCCGGCCGGTCCGTAACGGTTTCCAAGACCGTTACCTACTATAACGGGGCCAAGAGAATGTACCTCAAGGGTCTGGGCTGGGTTAACGGGGATGCCTTGACGACTGGCAGCTCCCAAGCTCCAGCGGGCAACGCGGCTGACGCCCAAACGTCCGCTGGCCAAGCCAAGATCCTGATGCACGACAGCTATGTCTACGACAGCAATGGCCAAAAGACCAAGGACAAGCGCCTGAAGGCCGGCAAGACGGTCGTGACCTACGGTACGGTAACTTTGAATGGCGCGACCTACTACCGGATCAATTCCGCCAGCGCCAACCAGTTCGTCAACGCCACTAATTTTGACGGGACCAAGCGGACTTTGAAGAAGAACGCCTACCTGTACAACAGCACTGGCAAGCGCTACACCCCAGCCAAGAAGTGGAAGAAGGGGACCAAGCACCAGACTTACGGCTGGCAGATCAAGATCAAGGGCAAGTACTACTACGTAGTTGGCTTGAACCAATACGTCAGAAAAGGCAACTTTTAAGTCATAGCCTCGAATCATAAATAAGTAAAGCGAAAGGACATTAAATGAAAATCAAACGCTTATTGTCAACCATTGTCGCTGCCGGGGCTTTGACGGCCTTTGCTGGCGGAGTCAGCCAAAACATTGGCGCCAGCCAGGTCTACGCTTCAATCAACAGTGAGGCCAAGAAGACCAAGTACAGCGGCACCAAGTACCTGGACCAGCTGCTCAAGGCCGCGGGCCTGGTCTACAACCAGTTCAACAGCGTGGCCAACGGCAAAAAGTACGGCAGCCGCTTTGGCTACCGCAACGGCGTTGGCAAGCCAGAAGGGATCGTCGTTCACGAAACGGCCGACCCTGGCGCCAGCGCCTGGGATGAAGGCCGCTACTTCAACAACAACTGGACGAGCGCCTACACTTACGTGCACGCGGTAGTTGACCAAAAACAGGTTATCCAATTGATGACCCCGGACTACGGGGTATGGGGCGCCGGCGCGATCGCCAACAAGCGCTTTATCCAGATTGAACTGTGCGAAGTCAGCACCCGCAAGCAGTTCGTGCAAAGTGTTGCCAACGACGCCTACTACATTGCCTCCCTGCTGCATGCTTACAATTTGACCCCATCCCGGGCCAGCAGCAATGGGACGGGAACGATCTGGTCCCACGCTGACGTCTCCAACTACCTCGGCGGGACCGACCACGGGGACCCAATCGGCTACTTTGCCAAGTGGGGCTACTCCATGAACGACTTTTACAGCTTGATCGTCTACTACTACAACAAGATGGGGACCTCAACCAATGCGGCTGCCAAAGCTTCATCTTCATCTTCAAGTTCTAGTTCATCTTCCAAGGCTTCGTCCAAGAGTGCTAGCTCATCATCCAGTTCATCCAGCTCTTCCGCAAGCCAAAAGAGTGCTTCATCCAAGAGCTCAAGTTCATCAGCGTCAAGCAAGCCGGCTTCTCAGGCCGCGACCGTGAAGACCATGAAGGTGATGCGCAATGCCTACACCTACACCGCTGCCGGCAAGCGCAATGCCAAGATCAAGACGATCAAGGCCACCAGCTACTTGAAGATCTACGGCGGGATCGTCACGATCAAGAAAGCGAAGTACTACAAGTACGGCAACAACAAGTACGTCAGAGCCGGAAACATCACCGGCTATGGCCGCAAGCTGAAGCACAATGCCTGGGTCTACACCCGGACTGGCGCGCGCGACCAGACTATGCCTAAGCAGCTGAAGGGCCGCAAGCTGACCACTTACGGCAGTCAGGTCAAGATCACGGCCAACAAGAAGACCAAGGTCTACTACCTGATCGGCTACACCAGCAGCAACGCGCCGCAATACGTGAAGGCTGTCAACTTTAAATAAGAAATATACAGAAGCAGGAAAAATGCTTGCTCTGCTTCGGGACGTGAGAATTCATCTCACGTCCTTTTTTTGTTATAGTAAATGCAGTTAAAATAAGGAGATAAATTTTATTATGGAAGGATTTTCACTGTTCTTGGTGGTCCTGCTGGCCCTGGTGATTCCCATCGTCATGGCCCGCCTGCAGGTGACCACCGTCCCGACCGCGGTCGCGGAAATCATCGTGGGGATCGTGATGGGGAAGAGCTGCTTCAATGTCATCACCCCCAGTGACCATTTGACCTTCTTGTCCAACTTGGGGGTCATCATCTTGATGTTCCTCTCTGGGATGGAAATCAACTTTGATTTATTGAATCCCAAGAAGCAGAGCAAGGCCAGAAAGTCAGAGAGCGGCAAGCAGGTCAAGCCGCTGCCCGCCGCTATCGCCGCCTTTTCCGGCGTGGCGGTCCTGTCTTTGGCCCTGGCTTACGCCATGAAGGCGGCCGGCTTGTTTGGCGACGTTGCCTTGGCCGCGATCATTTTTATGACGGTAGCCTTGGGCGTGGTCATCGCTACTTTGAAGGAAAAAGAGATCCTGGGCCGGCCAATCGGGCAGACGATCCTGCTGACGGCTGTTCTGGGGGAAGTCATCCCCTTGCTGCTGCTGACGATCTACTCCACGATCAATGGCGGGGATGCCAAGAAATTGTGGCTGATCATCCTGCTCTTTGTGGCCGCGATCATCCTGCTCAAACGCTTCAAGCGGCCATACCTGTGGTTTGCCAAGGTGACCAAGGCAACGACTCAGCTGGACATCCGGCTGGCCTTCTTCTTGATCTTTGCTTTGGTGACGGTGGCGGAAAGCGTTGGGGCCGAGAACATCCTGGGGGCCTTCTTGGCGGGGATGGTCATGAAGCTCTTAGAGCCTACCGAGGCAACCAAGGACAAGCTGACCTCGATCGGCTATGGCTTTTTTATCCCCTTCTTCTTTATTAAGACCGGGGTCAATCTGAACCTGAAGCTGCTTTTTGCCAACCCGCAAGCCTTGATGCTCCTGCCGGTATTGGTGATCTGCTTCTTCCTGGCCAAAGCACCAGTCTCCCTGGTCTACATGCGCTTGTTCAACAAGCGCAACGCCTTTGCCGGCGGCTTCCTGACCGCGACGACGATCACCATTGTCTTGCCGGCCTTGCAGGTCGCGCGGGACTTGAAAGCCATCACGGCGACCCAGTCCAGTGCCTTCATCCTGGCGGCTGTCATCGTCTGCATCGTCTGCCCGATCGTCTTCAACGCCACCTTCGAGCTCTCGCCAGCTGACAAGCTGAAGGACAAGGTCACGATTTTTGGCATGAACGCGTTGACTTCCACGGTCTTCCAAGACTTGCATGACTCTTGGTATTCCGTCCAGATGCTGACCTGCGATCCGGAAAAGTACCGCACCTACCAGTCCAAGGTGCCGGGGCTGAAGCTGTTGGACAAGGTAGAGCCAGCCGTCTTGGAGGCAGCTGGTGCTTTTGACGCTGATATCTTTGTCGCCGGCCACCATGACGACCAGCTCAACTTAGAGCTGGGCCTGGCCGCCAAAAAGGCTGGGGTCAAGCGGGTCATCGTCCGCCAGCGGCAGCCAAATGCCGAAGTCATGGCGCGGCTGGATGAAGCGGGGATTGAGAGCTTCTCAGTCAACAACCTGCGCGGGGCCTTGCTGGCGGCCCTGATCGAATCGCCAGCCGTCTACCACATCATCACCGACGTCAACAACGCCCTGTATGACGTGGTGGTCAAGAACTCGGCCTATACTGGCCGCCAGCTGATGGACTGGGACTTTATCGACCAGATCACCGTTTCGCGGATCAAGCGCGGCAACAAGTGGATCTCCCCGCACGGCTCAACGGTCGTGGAACCGGGGGATGAGCTGATCTACAGTGGCCCTTGGCGGGAAGCGGACAAGATCCATGAGATCCTGAGCCGGAATTAATGACAAGCAAACAGCAAAAAAGGCTGATGCCGAATGGCATCAGCCTTTTTGTATTGCTTAAAGGCAGAACTTCCGGGCGGCCTCCAGGATCCGCAAGACGGCCAGGCTGTGCGCGAAGGCCTGGTCGCTGGCCTTGAAGTCGCGTTCAGCTTCCATGCGGACGAATTCCGTAAATTCTGGAATCATCCGGTGGGGAGCCAGGTTCAGGTTCTTGGCTACGGGCGTCTGCCCCCGCGGGATGAACTGGTAGCCAGCCAATTCGCCGCTGCTGCCGGTGAAGGCAACGGCCCCCTTTTCCCCGGAAATGATGGACTGGTTGCGAAAGCCCGCGTCAGCGTCCTTCGCCGCGATTAGGTCCGCCTGCTTGTCTGGGTAGGTCAGGTGCAGGGAGCCGGAAGTGTCAACGCCCTTTTGCAGGTTAGGGTAGTAGACCAGAGATTCCGGCTCGCCGAACAAGGCCACGGCCAAGTGAACGTTGTAGACGTTCAGGTCCAGCAAGGCCCCGCCGCCCAGCTTAGGGTCAAAGGCCGGCGCGATCTCCCCGCGCAGGAAGGCATCGTAGCGGGAGGAGTATTGGGTATAGTTGAAGATGGCGTTGTGGACGGGACCCAGCTTTTGGACGTCTGCTTTAAGGGCCTTGAAGTTTGGCAGGTAGATGTTGGTGATGGCTTCAACGATCATGACGCCGCGCGCGTCAGCGATCTGCTTCAGCTCGCTGGCCTCAGCCGCGGTGAGGACGAAAGGTTTCTCGCAAATCACGTTCTTGCCGGCCGCCAGGGCATCCTTGCTCATCTGGTAGTGCATGGAGGAGGGGGTCGCCACGTAGACCGTGTCCACGCTTGCCTCCATTAACATTTGCCGGTAGTCGCTGAAGGCGGCCTTGATCCCGTATTTGGCTGCCAGTTCCCGTCCAACTTGGGCTGACCGCTTGGTCGTGGCGATCGCGGCCAGTTCCAGGCCGGTGATGGCATTGGCGCAGGTGAGGAAGTCCTTGACGATCTTCCCGCTGCCGATGATTCCTAGCTTCATTTTGCTTCTCCCTATCTGTGTTGCTTGATTGCTATTTGTTGGCCTGGGTGACGTCGACGGAGTTTTCCAGGACCGCTTTGGGAATGGCCAGCTTCTTTGAACTGTTGACGTCGCTCATGGTCACCTTGGCCTGACCGCTTTTGCCAGCTGTCTTGTACTTAGCCACGATCTTGAAGCCGGTCAGCTGGTATTGCCGATTAACGTAGATTTGCATGTTGATCTTGGTCAGCTTAGAGCCATTCACGTTTTCATCGCCGGAGACGGTGGCCAGCCCGCCGCTTTTATTGATGTCGCGCCAAAGGGACTTGCTTTTGCCCGAGTAGGTAAGGACATAGCCGGTCTTGCCATGTCTGGCGACTTGAAAAAGCCCGCGCGACTTGGCGGAGAGGGTCAGGAGATTCAAATCATTGACGATCTTCTGGAACTGGCTGGCGCTAGTATACTGGCTAGCCTTGGCCTTGTACCAGGCTTGGTGCTGGTCTTTATAGAGGCTTACGTAGGCATAGCGGCTGGCGACCCACATCTTGACGTGCTGGTCGCCGGTCTGCGTGAGGTCGGTCCATAGCACGAAAGGCTGCTTCTGGCAGCGGATCGTGCCGTAGAACGCAACCGGCCGGCCACTTTTGTCATAGTAGCGGTCGTCGACTTGCAGCTGGAAATTGCTGATCTTGGTTTTTTCGGCCTTGCGTAGGACCGTGCTGCTGTTCGGCGTGCTGCAGGCTGCCAGGGTCAAGCAGGCCAGCAGGAGGAAGCCAGCCAATAAATAATGCAGAATTTTGCGGCGCTTCATGGTCAATCACATCCTATCTTTCTTCATTTTAGCAAAAGTTCGGTGATTTGCTTGGGACTGAGCTTTGAAAAGCCAGCTTTTTTTGTTCGGGGTCTTTGAAAAGTGGGCAAGAGGCCGTATAATATTTAGTGAAACGTTTAATTTGCTAAAGGAGATTTATTAATGTCTAAATTAGTTTTAATCCGTCACGGCCAAAGCCAATGGAACCTTTCAAACCAATTTACTGGTTGGGTTGACGTTAACCTTTCAGACAAGGGTGTTGAAGAAGCCAAGAAGGCTGGTAAGCTGATCAAGGAAGCTGGTTTGGAATTCGACCAAGCTTACACTTCAGTATTGACCCGTGCCATCAAGACTTTGCACTTTGCCTTGGAAGAAAGTGGCCAACTTTGGGTTCCAGAAGTTAAGACCTGGAGACTTAACGAACGCCACTACGGTGCTTTGCAAGGCTTGAACAAGAAGGCCACTGCTGAAAAGTACGGTGACGAACAAGTTCACATTTGGCGTCGTTCATACGACGTTTTGCCACCTGTTCTGTCAGACGACTCAGAATTCAGCCAAGCACATGACCGTCGTTACGCAAACCTTGACCCACACATCGTTCCTAAGGCCGAAAACCTTAAGGTAACTTTGGACAGAGTTATGCCATTCTGGGAAGACCGGATTGCTCCAGACCTTTTGGCTGGCAAGAACGTTATCATCGCAGCTCACGGCAACTCACTCCGTGCTTTGACTAAGTACATCGAAAACATTTCTGACGAAGACATCATGAACGTCGAAATGAAGACCGGTGAACCAGTTGTTTACACCTTCGATGACAAGCTGAACGTTGTAAGCAAGGAAAAGCTGGACTAATTTAAGTCTGCTTCTCAGCTGCAAGAAAGCGCAGGATTTCGATCCCGCGCTTTTTTTGTGCTGTAAAAACTGCAAAAATAAAATAACAGTCGTTCGCTAAAATGCCGTTGAAGATTGACATGGACGGCCAGAAGATGGTAGCTTTTAATAGACAGACCTGTTAATCAGTCAATAACAAGCAATCATGATTGGCTGATAAATGAAGCGTTTGCTTTTTTTACAATTTATATAAGAAAGAACGCCGAACGAAATTTGGCATGTTTTTTTGCTATAATACTCACTAATGTGCAAGTTTAGTTAAGGTGTCGAATTATGAACAATGAAGACAGAAACAAAATCCGAAGCACCCGCGTGGGTGCTCAGCATCGCCGGCGCAATAAAGTGATCCGCAACTGGATCATCGGCATCCTGGGCGTCATTTGCATGGTCGCGGTGGGCGTTGGCTTATATGCCCGCCACCTGTACAGCACGGCTGAACAAGCGGCCAACAAGGCCTATGACCAAGAAAACGCCGTAAAGACCACATACGGTGAATTCAACGGTAAGAAGCCGTTCGCGGTTCTGCTTTTAGGGACGGACACGGGGGCCTTGGACCGAACCGACAAGATGGGGAATACCGACACGCTCATCATCGTGGTGGTCAACCCGAAGAAGAAGGGGTACACGATGTACTCCATTCCCCGCGACACCATGGCCGACATGGTCGGCGACAATTCTGGCGACGTGGCCAAGATCAACTCGGCTTATGCCAGAGGCGGGGCCAAGATGACCATGCAGACCGTTTCCGACTTGCTTAACGTGCCAGTCAAGTACTATGCCCTGGTCAACATGGGCGGCTTGATGAAACTGGTCAACTACGTGGGCGGGATCTATGTTACGCCGCCTTTAACCTTTACTTACAGCGGCTTTCCTTTCAAAAAGGGAGTCAAGCAGCACTTGAATGGGCAAGCGGCCCTGGCTTACAGCCGGATGCGCTATGATGACCCTAAGGGCGACTACGGCCGGCAATTGCGGCAGCGGGAAGTGATTACCAAATTGGTAGCCAAGCTGGCCACCACCGCTTCCTTGAAGAACTTTACCAAGATCGCGGACAACCTGTCTTCCAACGTGAAGACCAACTTAAGCTTCCAAGTCCTGAAGTCGATCCTGGCCAACTACTCCAACTGTACTTCCAACGCTTCAAGCGACTACTTGCAAGGCTACAGCGCCTACATTGATGACGCTGCCTACCAGATCGCGCCAACCAGCGAGCTGCAGCGCCTGTCAAACAAGATCCGCAAGGAATTGGGCTTGAAGACGGCTACGGTTTCCAACCGGGAAACGGAGTTGAACAAGCTCAACGAGGCCAATAGCTTTGACTTTACCAGCGGCCAGACCCAGACCTACAAGATCTACTCCAGCTCAACAACGGTCAATGAAGTCAAAGAGAAGAAGGACAGCAAGTCAAGCAGCAAGAAGACGGCAGCCAGTTCTTCAGCTGCTGCCCAGTCTGGGACCGGCACGAATGCAGGGACGTATTCATACTCTAATTCCAACAATTCAATCAGCAGCTATGATACGAATCCGTTCTCTTCAGGAGGTTATTAGCCGTGACTGGGAAATGTGTTGCGCTCGTAATTGGATATTTCTTTGGCAATTTTATCAGTGCCATGTTCGTGGGGAAGTACTACCTGCATAAGGATCCGACCCAATACGGGTCTCACAACCCCGGGACAGCTAATGTCGGGGCGGTTTTTGGCAAGAAAGCCGGCATCATGACCTGCGTTGGCGACTTGCTGAAGACTTTGCTGGCGATTGTGGTCGTCTATGCCATCTACCACAGCCGCTTGCTCATTGCCTACACGGGCTTGGGCGTGGTCTTGGGTCACTGCTTCCCGGTCATGAACCATTTCAGGGGCGGGAAGGCGGTCGCGGTCGCGGCGCTTTTGTCGGTCGCCTACGACTGGCGGGCCGGCCTGCTCACCCTGCTGGTAGCCCTGTTTTTGACTGCCGTCATGCAGAACCTGACGATTCCGCCTTTGGTCTTTATGATCTTGTTCAGCGGCTATGAGCTGACCAAGTCAAGGGAAGCCGGGATCGTCTTCTTCGTGATTGTCGCTATCATGGCCTTTAAGTTCCGCAAGGACATTTATGACTTCTTTACGGGCCATGGCAAGCGGGTGGATATCCTATACTCCATCAAAAAGAAATTAGGAATAAAAAAATAAGTTCTTAAACTATTTTTTAGAAGAGACTACTATAATAAACAGTTGAGAGCTAACGAAATTAGAGAAAGAGGACAGTTTTATAGCTATGAGTGAAAATAAAAAAGCAACTAGAGCTCATAATTTGCTTAAAATTGGATTCCTGGTCCTATTGGGCTTGGTCATTCTGCTGCAGATGTTCAATTTTAAGCACTCTATGCTGAAAAGTCCGGTGACCTACTTGCGCTATCTGCCAGCTACGGCGGAAAGCGTAACCTACTGGTTCGTGCCAATGGTCTTTGGGGCGGTCTACAGCAAGCGCAAGCTGCGCTTCAATGAGGGCTTCCGCGCATGGTGCATTATGGAAGCGACCCTGCTTCTGTACTACATCGCCTTCTTCGCGATGGAGCCATGGCACTTGAACACGTGGCGCTTCTGGGGGATGCTGTTCCCGGTCCTGACGTCAACGGTCGTCATGATGACGGGGATCATCTTTGCCCTGTTGGTGCAGCCGGTCATTTTTGACTGGCAGGAGAAGTTCAGCTACAAGCAAAGCTTGATCATTCTGTCAGCCTTGACTTTCCTGGGTTTTACCCTGACGGCCGGGACTTACCAGATCAATTACTCCCTGTATGGCTTGTACCTGATTCTGCCATTCGCGTGGGGGATGTTCCTGGGCAAGATCCACTTTACGACAAAAATGACGGTGTGGTCGGTCTTGGCCGGCCTGTTCACTTTTGCCTTTGTCCTGGTCGGGGTGCCGGGCTTTAATGCCGTCTATTGGTCACAGATTTTGGCCGGCCACGCCATAACTACTTCCTGGAACTACCAGTTCCTGATCAACGTGACCTCGCCGCTCATCTTTGTGATTGCCCTGGCTGGCTTTGCAGTAACGCGCAAGGCGATCGCCGTTTTGGAGGAAAAAGACCTTGACTTCCTGATTCCGCTGATCGTCTTCATGCAGGCGCCAATTACCTCCAAGTTCGTGACTTCATTTAAGTACGGCACGGGCAGCCGGCAGGCCAACCGCCTGATTACGATGCTGATCATGCTTGGGATTGCCACTTTGTGGCACTGGTTCTACGAGCGTTACCTATTCAGATGGAAGCCAATCAAGCGCTGCAACGCCTTCTTGTACCGGACCAAGAGCTTCGGGGAAGTTGCTGAAGGCTTATTTGACCACTTGTGGAGCTGGATCAAGTACCACCGGACCAACCTGTCCACTTGGGCTTTCTTCTTCGTGGTTTCCTTCGCGTCATTCCTGATTGAATCCGACAAGCTGCGGATTCAGATCTCCACGGCGGCTGACGTCAACGCAATCGTCTGGATTCTGGGGACCAAGTTTGGGACCTTGATCCTGACGATGATCTTTATCGATGCCTTGTTCACGATTCTTTACTTCGTGACGACCCGCTACTGGCTTTCAATGGTTACCACGACGGTCTTCGTGCTTGGCTGGGCAATTGCCAACAAGATCAAGCTGAATCTGCGCGGGGAGCCAATTTATCCAAGCGAATTGTCTGAAGCGGCCAACGCCGGCAGTCTGCTGGACATGATCGGCGGGACCAAGACTTTGATTTTGATCTTGGTTGCTCTGGCCCTGGTGATTGCCTTGATCGTCTTTTTGGAAATCAAGTTCAAGGTCAAGAAGCGGGGCAACTGGAAGCGCCGGGGCTTGTGGGCCTTGGCCTCCCTGGGCTTGTTCATCACGCCTTTGTGGTTCAATCACCAAGGCTCAATCATCTACCGCCTCAACCGGGCTTTTGACGATAAGCAGTCCTTCAGAAATCCGGAAAGAGACATCCAGGTCAACGGGCCAATTTTGAACTTCCTCAACTACATTGACCTGCAGATCATGGATAAGCCGGAGAACTACTCTAAGAGCCAGATCAACAAGATCTACCAAAAGTACGCGAAGCTTGCCCAAACGATCAACAAGACCCGGACCAACGACCTGTCCAAGCAGACGATCGTCTTCAACCTGAGTGAATCCTTCATGGATCCAACCACCTTCCCAACGATCAAGTTCGCCAAGGGGGCCAAGGACCCAATCCCTTACATCCACTCCTTGAAGAAGACAACGACTTACGGGACCATGCTCAGCGCTGGCTACGGCGGCGGTACGGCCAACATGGAATGGGAATCCCTGACCGGCTTCAACATGGGGGCCTTCAGTACTTCTTTGACGCCTTACGTGCAAGTCGTGCCGCAATACAAGTACTACCCAACCATTGGGGCCAACTTCAGCTACTCATCAGCCGTTCACCCGTTCATCGGGACCTACTACTCAAGAATTGAAGACTACAAGCGCTTCAAGTTCAACAAGTTTGTCTACATCGGCTCTAAGTACAAGATCGTTGACCAAAAGAAGCTGGGGACTAACTCATACAACTCCGACTTCACGACTTACGCTAACGGCTTGCGGCAGATCAACTCCCGCAAGGGCGGCCAGTTCATCAATCTGATTTCCATTCAGAACCACATGCCATACAACAACTGGTATCCACACAACCCTTATGCTGGCAAGATCTCCGGTGACCTGTTCAGCGATGGTGACGTCAGAACGCAAGCGGCGACCTACATCATGGGGACCCACTACACTGACGAAGCAGTCAAGAAGTTTCTGAAGCAGATTGACAAGATCAAGAAGCCAATCACTTTGGTCTTCTACGGGGACCACTACCCATCAGTCGTTCCCCAGTCATACACTTCCAAGTACCCGATTCAGATGCACTCAACCCGCTACTTCATCTACTCCAACAAGTACGCGCGTCAGCACGGGGCTAAGGCTAAGCTGGCTTCCAAGACCAACTACGTCAACACCAGTGACTTCATCGCGATGATGCTGGAACAGACCAATTCGAAGGTTACGGCCTACCAGGCATTGCTGACTGAAGTGCACAAGAAGCTGCCAGCCTTGACTATCAGCTACACTGATGACGCTGGCTTCACTCTGGTTGACCAGAAGGGCAAGGAAGTCGATCCAAAGACTTTGACCAGCTCACAGCAAGCCCTCTTGAAGGACTACGAGATGGTTCAATACGACATGACTGCCGGTGAAGCATATGCCTTGAACATCAAGGGCTTCTACACCATGAAGAAGTAATTCAATTGTAATTAATGAACAGGGACCAAGGAGGCTTGGTCCCTGTTTTTGCTTTATTAATCCAAAGACAGGGGACAACGATGAAACGGAAGCAGCGCATCGACTATCTCGATTATCTCCGCTTGGTGGCGATCTTCGGGGTAATTACCGTGCACGTGGCCACGTCGCTTAATTTCTACCATCAGGATTACGCGGGGCTGAACTGGCAGATTCTCAACTTCTGGGACGGACTGAGCCGCTTTTGCGTGCCGGTCTTTATCATGATTTCAGGGGCACTTTTTCTCAATCCTAATTTTGAGCTCAACAGAGACAAGCTGTTTAACAAGTACTTGCGCAGAATCGTGACTGCCTATGTAATTTGGCAGCTGATTTACTGCGGCTGGTACTATTTCGCCAAAGGCAGCGATCTGGTCACCGTGGCCAGGCTTTTGCTGGGAAGCTACGACCATCTCTGGTATTTGCCGATGATTGCCGGTCTTTATCTGGTGACGCCGCTATTGCGGCCGATCGCCAGAAGAAGGCAGCTCTTGGAATACTACCTGCTGCTGACCTTGCTTTTGGCCTGGATTTTGCCGACCTGCCTGGCTTTGGCCCGGCTCTGGCCCAACGCGCCCAAGCATCTGACATTGGCGACAGCCGCGCTGAGCCGCTTGCTGGGCAAGCTGAACGTTAAAATCGTGATGGGCTACGGGGGCTACTACATGGCTGGCTATTACCTCAGCCAGGCGCATCTGGACCGGCGGAATTTGCTCCTTGTCCAAATTCTGGGCTTGGCCGGGGCCGGGGCAACGATTGGCTTGACTGGCTGGCTGACGGCAAAGGCTGGCCATTTGCGACTGGCTTTATACAGCTACAATTCGTTTTTCGTGCTGCTGGAAAGTTGTGCGGTTTTCCTGAGCTTGCAGGCCTTAAAGCCACAGGCTTGGTCTGAGGAAGGCTTAAGAGAGCTGGCGGCTTCGGTCATGGGCATCTACCTGGTCCACCCCCTCTTGATCTACTACTGGGGGAAAAGCCCGGTCTGGCAGCTGGCGGCAGGGAACGCGGCTTGGCTGCCGGTCCTGGTTGCCTTGGTTTTCGCCAGCAGCTTGGTCATCGTCTGGCTGCTGCGGAGGAGCAGTTTTTTGGCCCGCTGGCTTTGATAGGCTTGACCTTGTGTCAAAATCATGTTATTTTTATAAAAACGCGACAGCGAAGTAGCGCCTTGATTCAGCGATCAGAGAACTAGCGGGTGGTGTGAGCTAGACAGGTCAAGGGCAGCGAAATACAGCGCGGGGCGGAAGTCCTCGTTAACAACTTCCAGCTAAAGGCACAAGAGTGCGAACGTGGGTGGTACCACGGCTAAGAATGAGTTTAGTCGTCCCTGGATCATTGGATCCAGGGACTTTTTTATTGGAGGCAGAAATGGCTAATTTTGACATTTTGGAAGATTTGAAGTGGCGCGGGGCCATCAACCAGGAAACTGACCCTGAAGGCTTGCGCAAGTACCTGAAAGAGCATGATGACTTTGCTCTTTACTGCGGGACCGACCCAACCGGCGATTCCCTGCACATCGGCCACTTGATCCCGTTCATGATTTTGAAGAGATTCCAGCTGGCCGGCTACAAGCCAGTCATTATCATCGGCGGGGGCACGGGCTCAATCGGCGACCCATCCGGCCGTTCAACTGAACGGGTGCTGCAGTCAGAAGCAACCATTCACGAAAACGAGGAAAAGCTGACTGCCCAAATGGTCAAGCTGTTTGGCACTGAGAACTTCAAGATCGTCAATAACCGCGAATGGCTGGGCAAGATGAGCCTGCTCGCCTTCCTGCGCGACTACGGCAAGCTCTTCCAGATCAACAACATGCTGAACAAGGAAGTCGTGGCCAGCCGCCTGGAAAACGGGATTTCCTTTACCGAATTCTCCTACCAGATCCTGCAAGCCATCGACTTCTACATTCTGAACCGGGACCATGGGGTGCAGATGCAGATTGGCGGTGCTGACCAATGGGGCAACATCACGGCCGGGATTGACCTGATCCACCGCCTGGAAGGGCAAGAACGCCCAGCCTTTGGCCTGACCATTCCGTTGATGCTGAAAGCCGACGGGACCAAGTTTGGCAAGTCAGCCGGCGGTGCCGTTTGGCTGGACCCAGAAAAGACCAGCCCTTACGAGTTCTACCAGTTCTGGATCAACCAAGACGACCGTGACGTCGTGAAGTACCTGAAATACTTCACCTTCCTCAGCCACGAGGAAATCGATGAACTGGCTGAAAAGGTCAAGGCTGAGCCTTGGAAGCGGGAAGCGCAAAAGCGCCTGGCTGAAGAAGTAACCAAGTTCGTCCATGGCGAAGCTGGGCTGGATGAAGCCAAGACCATTACCGAGGCCCTGTTCTCAGGCAACGTGAAGAGCCTGACCACCAAGCAGGTTGAAAACGCCCTGGCTAAGGCTCCTAGCGCTGACAGCACGAGCGAAAAGAAGAACCTGGTTGACTTCCTGGTTGACGCCAAGATCGAATCATCCAAGCGCCAGGCCCGTGAAGACATCAAGAACGGCGCCATTTACATCAACGGCGACCGCGTGCAGGACGTTGACTTCGTTGTTGACCCGGCGGCTGCCTTTGACGGCAAGTTCGTGATCGTCCGCAAGGGGAAGAAGAAGTACACCCTGGTTCACGTAAAATAAGCAATAATCTTTTAGTATGCAAGACGCGTCTCCTTTAGGGGGGACGCGTTTTTCTCGTTATGAAAAAGCGGGCAAATCTGCTACAATAGATACGCCGCTTTAGCTCAGCAGGTAGAGCACCGCCGTGGTAAGGAGGAGGTCGTCAGTTCAAATCTGACAAGCGGCTTGACAGCAGGCTACTCGGCCTGCTGTTTTGCTTATAACAGCATAAAGAAGGCTAAAAAATGTTGAAATATAAATAAAAAACGTACGTTAGCTAATTGCTGAATAGCAATCCCCGCTGAAGTTAGGCCGCTTTTTCGTACAATATCTATGGTTTCTTCAAGAATTTTCAACTAAAAGAACACAAGATGCGATATGAAATCAGTTATAATTAAAAGCAGTGGTATTAAAGAACACGGACCGGAAAATGGACCACGTCATCTACCTGACCGCCCAAAGGTTAACATGATCGTGGCTCAGGCAGTGGCTAATGTCAACCGCAAGAGCCAGCGCCCGGAAATCATGACCTTTCGTCTTTTGACCAAGGATGGCTGTCCCTTGAAGGTTCTGGCCAAGGGACGGCTGGTTCGGGACCCGCGCGACGGCCTGGTCTTCTACGTCACGATTCTTGACGTGGCAACTGATTTGCTGCTAGATCAAGCAGCTGCATCAAAAGATTAGAATTAGTAAAGCAGACTCCGGCTATTGATTGGCTGGGGTCTTTGTTATATATTGGTGAAATACCTTAGGTCTGAAAAAAGACAGTCTCAAAAAACGAAAATTGCAAGAAACGAGGAGCAAGATTGGACAGACAATTAGTGGCAGATTACATAGAGAAGCAATTAGGCGATGAAATGACTGGGCATGATTTCTATCACGGCCAGCGGGTCGCTAGACTGGCCGAGCGCATGCTGGTGGCCGATCACCCGGAGAGCGGGCAGGAAAGCCGTGACATCGCTTTTGCAGCGGGTTTTATCCATGACGCGATCGATGAAAAGGTCTGCGCTGACCCAAGCCGGGTTCTGGGGGAATTGGCCATGCTGCTTGACCAGGCAGGCATGAGCCGGGAAGCCAAGGAGAATGTCTTTTTTACCATCCAGCACATGTCTTTTTCCAAGAATATCGAGCACCGCTACCAGCTGTCTCTGGAAGGGGAGTACGTCCAAGATGCCGACCGGATCGAGTCCTTGGGCGCGATTGGGATTGCCCGGGCCTTTGTCTACGGCGGCAAGCATGACAACAAGATCTACGATCCCAAGATCAAGCCAGCCAACTTGGTCAGCCACGACCAGTACCGAAGCCATACGGAAACGACCATCAATCACTTTTATGAGAAGCTGTTTAAACTGGAAGGCTTGATGAACACCAAGGCCGCCAAAGTGGAAGCCCACCGCCGAAGCGAGTATATGCGCGCTTTCGTGGACGAATTCCTGCACGAGTGGAATTTGGACTAACTTAAAAGCATTTTTTCTTAATTGAAGATGAAAAAAGATTGCCAAGATTAATAAAATACGATAAAATTTCTGTTAGATATCGTGAGGTTTTAATTCGTGTGTGCAGAAAATCTCATAGTAAAGCTAAGGAGAAAAGATCATGAAATTTAGCAAAGCGTTAGGCGTGGGTGCCACTGTCCTCGCTTCAGCAGCAATGCTGGCAGCATGTGGCGGCAACTCATCATCAAGCTCATCATCCAAGAAGTCCATCAACTGGATGGTTGCTTCAGAAATCCCAACCATGGACCTTTCCAAGGCAACGGACGCGACTTCATTCAACCAAATTTCCAACACCATGGAAGGCTTGTACCGTTTGGGGCCAAACTCTAAGTTGGAAAAGGCTTTGGCAACCAGCGAAAAGGTTTCAAAGGATGGTAAGACTTATACTTATACCTTGAGAAAGTCAAAGTGGAGCGACGGCAGCGAAGTAACTGCCAAGGACTTTGTCTACTCATGGCAAAGAACCGTTGACCCTAAGACTGCTTCCCAATACTCATACCTGTTTTCAGGCATCAAGAACGCCGACGCCATCGTTGCCGGTAAGAAGCCAGTCAGCTCTTTGGGCATCAAGGCCGTTGGCAAGTACAAGCTGGTCGTAACGCTTGACCGCCGGATCGCCTACTTCGACAAGCTGATGGGCTTCGCGGTCTTCTTCCCACAATCAGAAAAGACTGTTAAGAAGTACGGCTCCAAGTACGGTACTGCTTCCAAGTACATGCTGTACAACGGTCCATTCAAGCAAACCGGCTGGACTGGCTCAAACCTGTCCTGGAAGATGGTCAAGAACCAAAACTACTGGGACAAGAAGGACGTCAAGCTTGACGCCATCAACTGGTCAGTGCAAAAGACGCCATCAACCGGCTACAATCTGTACCAATCAAACAAGCTGGACGCTACTGCTCTGGACTCATCACAAACCAAGCAATTAAAGAACCAAAAGGGCTACACTTCACTTAACCAAGGTGCAACCTTCTACATGCAATTCAACGTTGCCAAGAACAAGTACCTGGCTAACGCCAACATCCGCAAGGCCATCTCACTGGCTGTCAACCGGAAGGGCCTGACTTCATCACTGGGCGGCAACAGCGTTCCTGCCAACACTTTGACGCCAACGCAATTGACCAGCGTCAACGGCAAGGACTACACGACCCGGATCGCTAAGTCAGCTGAAGTCTACTACCCAACGACTACCAAGAAGAGCGAAGCCGTTAAGTACCTGAACAAGGGGCTTAAGGAACTTGGCGTAAGCAAGTTCAGCTTCAAGATCCTGTCAGACGACACTGACGCGGGCAAGAAGACGACTGAACTGCTGCAATCAAACATCGAATCAACCTTCGGCGGCAAGGTTTCAGTTTCAGTTCAAAACCTGCCATTCAAGACCCGTCTGTCACGGTCAACTGCCGGCAACTTTGACGTGGTCATCTCAGGCTGGAGCGCCGACTTTGCCGACCCAATCTCCTTCCTGGACCTGTTCACGACTGGCAATGCTGAAAACAACGGTAAGTGGTCAAACAAGGAATACGACAAGCTGATCGCCGACTCCAAGGTTACTGCCTCAGCTTCCAAGCGTTGGGACGACTTGACCAAGGCCGAAAACATCCTGCTTGAAAACACTGGCGTGGCACCTCTGTACTACAACACCAATGTCTGGATGATCCGTCCAAGCGTTAAGGGCGTTATCCAAAACCGTGGTACTTGGAACTTCAAGGACGCTTACGTTAAGTAAAGGCAAGCAGCTTTAAAGCTGAAAAAGAGAAGCAATTTCTGCTTCTCTTTTTCTTTTTGCCAGAATTTAATAAAAATGAAAAAACAATTAATACAGGCTTGTGCAATTCTAAAAATAGGAGTAATATGAATTTAACATTAAAGATTAATTAGTTGGCCAACTTTCTTAATCTCACTTAATACTCGTGTGTCTAAGAAGATAAAGGAGAAAAGTACAATGAAGCTTAGCAAGACTTTAAGTTTAAGCGCAACCGTCTTGGCATCAGCTGCCTTGTTGGCTGCCTGCGGCAATAACGATTCCTCGTCGTCATCATCAAGCAAGACCCTGAAGTGGATGGACGCGGCTGAAATCCCAACAATGGACTTGTCAAAGGCAACTGACGTTACCTCATTCAACCAATTGACCAACACCTTGGAAGGTCTTTACCGTTTGGGCCCTAACTCCAAGCTGGAAAAGGGCTTGGCAACCAGTGAAAAGGTTTCAAAGGACGGCAAGACTTATACCTATACCTTGAGAAAGTCAAAGTGGGACGATGGTACTCCTGTAACAGCCAAGGACTTCGTCTACTCTTGGCAAAGAACGGTCAACCCTAAGACTGCTTCCCAATACTCATACCTGTTCTCAGGCATCAAGAACGCTGACGCCATCGTTGCCGGCAAGAAGCCAGTCAGCTCCTTGGGCGTCAAGGCCGAAGGCAAGTACAAGCTGGTCGTAACGCTTGACCGCCGGATCGCTTACTTCGACAAGCTGATGGGCTTCGCGGTCTTCTTCCCGCAACAAGAAAAGGCTGTTAAGAAGTATGGCTCCAAGTACGGTACTGCTTCCAAGTACATGGCCTACAACGGTCCTTACAAGCAGACTGGCTGGACTGGTTCAAACCTGACCTGGAAGCTGGTTAAGAACAAGAACTACTGGGATGCCAAGGACGTTAAGCTTGACGCCATCAAGTACAGCGTACAGAAGTCACCATCAACCTCATACAACCTGTACCAATCAAAGAAGCTTGACTACACTAGCCTGGATGCTTCACAAACCAAGCAATTGAAGAACGACCCAGCTTACCGTAGCTTGAACCAAGGTGCAACCTTCTACCTGCAATTCAACATTGCCAAGAACAAGTACCTGGCTAACGCCAACGTCCGCAAGGCTTTGTCACTGGCCGTCAACCGGAAGGGCCTGTGCTCAACTCTTGGTGGCTCAAGCACCCCTGCCAACACTTTGACTCCACCGCAATTGACCAACGTCAACGGCGAAGACTACACCAAGGGCATTGCTTCATCAGCTGAAGCCAACTACCCAACCAGCACCAAGAAGAGCGAAGCTGTCAAGTACATGGACAAGGGGCTCAAGGAACTTGGCGTCAAGAGCTTCAGCTTCAAGATCCTGTCTGACGACACTGACGCCGGCAACAAGACGACTGAAGCCCTGCAATCAAACTTTGAATCAACCTTCGGCAAGAGAGTCAGCGTTTCAGTTCAAAACCTGCCATTCAAGACCCGTCTGTCACGGTCAACTGCCGGCAACTTCGACATCGTCGTTTCCGGCTGGAGCGCCGACTTCGCTGACCCAATCTCCTTCCTGGACCTGTTCACTTCAAAGAACCCAGAAAACAACGGGAAGTGGAAGAACAGCGAATACGACAAGCTGGTTGCTGACTCAAAGACTACTTCATCATCATCCAAGCGTTGGGACGATCTGACCAAGGCCGAAGAAATCCTGCTTAAGGACTCCGGCATCTCCCCACTTTACTACCAAAGCTCATCAGTTCTGGTACGCACCAACGTCAAGGACGTTTACCAAAACCGTGGGACTTGGAACTTCAAGGATGCCTACATCAAGTAGTCTGACCGCAGCCTAATTAAAAGCTAGATTTAAATAAAGAAGAGAAGCAAGCTTGCTTCTCTTCTTTTTTGTGGCGATTGATATTTGCCAAAAAAAGGCCTTTTTTAGTTCTGTTGAAGAAAAATGAGAAAGCGCGGGCGAAAATTGTAATTTTTCTCATTTTTTTGCCAAAAAGGTCTTCTCAAAAGGCAAACTTTTGCTATAATTAAACACAACTTAAGTAATTTAATCTTTAGTTAATGTAAGACCTGAAGAAAGACAGCTGGAACGATGTTTCCAGTTTCGTGTGTGCAATGAGTGAGGTATTTAAAATGAGAAAGAGCAGATTATTTGCAGCCAGCTCAGTCCTTTTGGCCTCCGCGGCGCTTTTGGCAGCTTGCGGAAGCAAGTCATCCTCTTCGTCCAGCAAGCCCCAAAAGCTTGCCTGGACTGAAGCGGCCGAATTGACCACGATGGACCCGTCAAAGGCCACTGACCGTTATGACGCCGACCAGTTCAACAACGTCATGGAAGGCTTGATCCGCTTGAGCAACAAGGCCAAGGCTACCCCAGGGATGGCCAAGTCCTGGAAGGAAAGCGCGGACGGCAAGACCTGGACCTTCAACCTGCGCAAGGGGGCTAAGTGGTCCAACGGCGATGAAGTTACGGCCAACGACTTCGTCTACTCTTGGAGGAGAACGGTTGACCCGAAGACGGCTTCAGAATATGCCTACCTGTTCTCAGGCATCAAGAACGCTGATGCCATCGTAGCCGGCAAGAAGAAGGCCACCGCTTTGGGCGTCAAGGCTGATGGCAAGTACAAGCTGGTCGTTACCCTGGACCGGAGAATCCCATACTTCAAGCTGCTGATGGGCTTCTACATCTTCTTCCCGCAAAACCAGAAGTTCGTGGAAAAGTGCGGCTCCAAGTACGGCACCGCGGCCAAGTACGTTCTGTCCAACGGCCCGTTCAAGATGACCGGCTGGACTGGCACCAACTTGAGCTGGAAGCTGAAGAAGAGCAACACTTACTGGGACAAGAAGAACGTCAAGCTTGATGAAGTAAGCATGAGCGTTCAAAAGACCCAAACGACCAGCTACAACCTCTACCAAAGCGGCAAGCTGGACGAAACCAACCTGAACGCTCAGCAAAGCAAGCAGCTGAAGGGCACCAAGGGCTGGACCATCCGGAAGTTTGCTTCGACTAAATACTTGCAATACAACATCGCCAAGGACAAGAACCTGGCTAATGCCAACCTGCGCAAGGCGATCTCACTTTCAATCAACAAGTCCCAATTGGCAACTACTGTTGGTGCCGCCAACGCCCCAGCCGTTTCATTCACGGCAGCCGGCATCACCGACGGCGCGACTGGCAAGGACTTCTCAAGCGAAGTTGAAACTGCCGCAACCAAGGCCGTTCAAGGCTACGACAAGGCCAAGGCCAAGGAATACTACAAGAAGGCTTTGAAGGAACTTGGCAAGAAGTCAATCACCATCCAGCTTTTGGGGGATGACACTGATGATGCCAAGAAGGTTACCGAATTCATCCAATCAGCCCTGGAAACCAACCTGGGGATGAAGGTTGAAGTTTCCAACGTGCCATTCAAGACCCGGCTGTCCCGCGTTTCCGCGCTGAACTTTGACGTGGTCGCAACTGGCTGGACTGCTGACTTCTCAGACCCAATCTCCTTCCTGGACCTGCTTGCCAAGGGCAACGCCTACAACTACGGGAAGTGGCAAAGCAGCAGCTACAACAAGAACCTGACGACTTCAAAGACGACCAGCTCAACTGCTGACCGCTGGAAGGCCCTTGTTGCCGCTGACCAGGCCCTTGTTGAAGACCAAGGCGTAACGCCGCTGTACTACAGCAACGAGGCTACCCTGGTTAAGACTTCAGTTAAGGGCGTCGTCTTCAACGGTGCCGGCGCTCCTTACAACTTCAAGGAAGCCTACATCAAGTAGCCGGAAGCTGAGAATTGAAAACATTGTAAATAAAAAACTCATCATGAAAAGAGGACCCGCGGGTCCTCTTTTTCATGCTCTGCTTGAGGCTCTTTTGCCGAATGATTGTTAAGCATTTTACCGAATTTTCTCGCTTTATTTAGGTCAACCTCCAGTAAGGCTGATGAAAATATCAAATATTGCAAAGTATGAAAACGCCCCTTGTCTGCCTGAAAAAGTCCTCTATAATTGGAGCATACAGGTTTTAAGCAAAAAATAATAAGTGTGTCGTTTCGCGAAAAGAAATGTTTGCTGGATGTGTTGCCAACCGAAGCAAAGGTGAAAACATGAAAACAAGCAAGAAAATTATTTCCGGAACTATTATCGCGGCAAGTATGCTTTTGTTGGCTGCTTGCTCTGGCAAGTCAGCATCAAGCGCAGGAGCCAAGTCCTATGACCGGTCCATCAGCTGGATGACTACCTCCGAACTGGAGAGCCTAGACCCGGCAACCGCCGGGGACACGGCCAGCGAAGAACAGATCGCCAATACCTATGAAGGGCTCTTCCGGCTGGGCAAGAATTCCAAGCTAGAGCCAGGCGTGGCTAAAAAGGCTGTAGCTGCCAAAGACGGGCTGACCTGGACCTTTTACCTGCGCAAGAATGCCAAGTGGTCCAATGGCGATCCAGTAACCGCCCAGGATTTCGTCTATGCCTGGAAGCGGCAGGTTGACCCCAAGACGGCTTCAGGCCAGGTCAACAACTACCAGGGGATCAAGAACGCGATCGCGATTTCTGAAGGCAAGAAAAAGGTCAGCTCCTTGGGCGTCAAGGCAGCTGGCAAGTATAAGCTGGTCGTCCGCTTTGATTACCAGGTCCCGTACTTCAAGGTCGTGACCGCCATCAGCTTGAAGCCGGTTGACTCCAAGGCGGTGGCCAAGTATGGCAAGCGCTACGGGACCAAGTCAGCTTACGCGGTCTACAACGGGCCATTCAAGTCCGTTGGCTGGACCGGGTCCAACCTGACCTGGAAGCTGGTCAAGAATCCGGATTACTGGGACAAGAAACAGGTTAAGCTGGATGAGATCAGCTACTCAGTCCAAAAGACCCCGTCAACCGACTACAACCTCTACCAAAGCGGCAAGCTGGACGCGGCCCTGCTTGATACCCAGGCGGCCAAGCAGCTGAAGGGGAAGACGGGCTACACGGTCTTGACCATGGGCAACACGACCTACTTGACCTACAACTTCAAGTACAAGATGTTCAGAAACGTCAACTTGCGCCGGGCCATTTCCCTGGCCCTGAACCGCAAGCAGCTGATCTCCACGATCGGGGACTACAACACCCAGGCCAAGAGCTTCTCAGCTACCAATGTGGTCTTGGAAGGGCGGAATTTTGCCAAGTACGTGGAAAGCCACGACGCGGCGGGGAACAAGTACCTGGACGTGAACAAGGCCGCGGCCAAGAAGTACTTTGCCAAGGCCTTAAAGGAACTGGGCGTCAAGAAGCTCTCCTTTAACCTGCTTGGCGACGATGACGACGTCTACAAGAAGGAAACGGAGTTCATTCAAAGCGCTCTGTCCCAAACCTTTGGCAGCAAGCTTTCCGTGTCGGTCACCAACCTGCCAAAAGAGACGCGCCTGTCCCGGCAGAGTGCCGGCAACTTCCAGGTCTTCTTGGGCGGGCTGACCTCCGACTTCCCAGACCCATATCACTTCCTGTCCTACTTGACCACGGACCAGCCTTACAACTTTGGTAAGTGGTCCAACGCATCCTATGACCAGGCCATCAAGGCTTCATTGACGATGGACAAGGACAAGCGCCAGGCAGCCCTGCTCAAGGCGGAACGGATCATCGCGGACCAGCAGCCGATCACTACCCTCTTTCACCTGGGTCAGGCTTGGATGATCCGCGCTAACGTTAAAGGCGTGGTCTTTAATGGCGAGTACCCGGACTTCAAGCACGCTTATGCCGTGAAGAACTAGCGTATTTCCTGGGAAATATTGTCCAAAAAGCTAAAGCAAAAATTGAAGTACAAAAGACGGCAGGCTGACCTGCCGTCTTTTTGCGTGCTTGTAAATAGGGAAGGTCTTCGGTATAATCGGCTTATCAGGTTTTAATTATTATTTAATGTGGATTATTTGTTAGCTTTAAGCTTGTTGTGTCATTTTTCGGTTAATTTAGTTTAATAAGAGGAATACATGCCATGAGCAATTTTAAGAAAATCATTTCTGGAACCATGATCGCCGCTAGTGCCTTGCTGCTGGGGGCTTGCACCAAGTCCAGCTCCAATTCCAGTTCATCCAATTCCAAGGCCCCGGTTGGGACGAGTTATGAAAAGTCGATCAACTGGATGACGACTTCCGAATTGGAAAGCCTGGACCCGGCCAAGGCGGACGACACGGCCAGTGAAGAGCAAATTGCCAACACCTATGAAGGGCTTTACCGCTTGGGCAAGAACTCCAAGGTTGAGCCGGGCGTGGCAGTAAGCTCATCCGTTTCCAAGGATGGCTTGACCTGGACCTTCAACCTGCGCAAGAACGCCAAGTGGTCCAACGGCGATCCAGTTACCGCTGACGACTTCGTCTATGCTTGGAGGCGGCAAGTTGACCCGAAGACGGCTTCAAGCCAGGTCAACAACTACCAGGGGATCAAGAACGCCATCAAGATCTCCGAAGGCAAGAAGAAGGTAAAGACCTTGGGCGTCAAGGCCGAAGGCAAGTACAAGCTGGTCGTGCAGTTTGAAACGCCAGTGCCTTACTTCAAGGTCGTGACCGCCATCAGCTTGAAGCCTTTGGACTCCAAGGCTGTCAACAAGTATGGCAAGAAGTACGGGACCAAGTCAGAATACGCCGTCTACAACGGCCCCTTCACGTCTGCCGGCTGGACTGGGTCAAGCCTGACCTGGAAGCTGGCCAAGAACAAGTACTACTGGGATGCCAAGAACGTCAAGCTGGACTCCGTCAACTACTCAGTCCAAAAGACGCCTTCAACCGACTACAACCTTTACCAGACCGGCAAGCTGGATGCCGCGATCCTCGACACCCAGGCCGCCAAGTCCATGAAGGGGAAGAAGGGCTACACGGTGCTGACTTTGGGCAACACCACCTACCTGAGCTACAACTACAAGAAGGAAAAGATGTTCAGAAACGCCAACTTGCGCCGGGCCCTGTCAATGGCCATCAACCGCAAGCAGCTTCTGACCACGATCGGGGACTATAACACCCAGGCCACGACCTTCTCAGCTACCAACGTCGTGCTTGACGACGAAAACTTCGCGGACTACGTGGAAAAGCACGACACGGACAACAACAAGTACGTCGAATACGACAAGACTGAAGCCCAGAAGTACTTCAAGAAGGCGCTGAAGGAGCTCAAGACCAAGAAGATCTCCTTCACTTTGATGGCTGACGACGATGATTCCTACAAGAAGCAGACGGAATTCATCCAAAGTGCCCTGACTGAAGCCTTTGGCGACCAGATCTCAGTCTCCGTTTCCAACCTGCCAAAGACCACCAGAGTTGCCCGCCAACTGGCTGGCAAGTACCAAGTGGTTCTGGGCGGGTTGACTTCCGACTTCCCAGACCCATACCACTTTCTGTCATACATGACCAGTGGCCAGGCCTACAACTTCGGCAAGTGGACCAACAAGTCCTACGACAAGGCAGTCAAGGCCTCATTGACCATGAATAAGCAAAAGCGCAAGGCGGCCCTGCTGAAGGCTGAGCAGATCATCATCAACCAGCAGCCAGTCAGCCCGCTCTACCACATGGGCCAGGCCTGGATGATCCGGCCAAATATCAAGAATCTGGTCTTCAATGGCGAATATCCTGACTTTAAGCACACATATGCGGTGAAGAACTAGGGATATAGGCATAGACCGTGCTATAATATAAAGTCGAGATGCTGTTTCTATAGCACTCGGCTTTTTGTTTTTTAGGTTTTTTAGCGATAATTTTAGGGAGGATGTGGTCAATCGTCCGGAAAAGGGCAGCAACAGCAATTAGTCCACTTAAATTATTAAAGAATTTGTTTTTTAGCTGGCCGCTTGTCTCTGCAAGCTTTAAACGAAAAAAGGCCAAATGGGGTAAAAAGCTAAAAAACTAAGTTTAATTTGGGTTAAAAAGATTAAAACTACAAGTATGATAGTTTTGACAAAGATTTTTTATAGGGCAAAAGCCTTGACAGGCTTGACCTGAAGAGGGTTAGTCCTATATCATCTTATGGTAATTTCTACAATATTTGGTATAATAAGAAAAACATTAAAAATGTAATGTTGATTAAAACAAAAGTGTAAGGGAGCAATAATATGGCTAAATACTTACTTAAACGTATTTTCTACATGATCCTCACTTTGTTCCTCGTTGCGACGATCACCTTCTTCTTGATGAAGATGATGCCTGGTTCACCATACGCAAACGAAGCAAAGATGACGGCAACACAAAAGGCAATCATGAACAAGCAATACGGCTTGGACAAGCCTGTCATTGAACAATACATCACCTACTTGGCGGGCGCGGCTCATGGTGACTTCGGGATTTCCTTCCAATACAGCAACCAGCCGGTTTCAAGCTTGATTGGTGCTCGTTTGGGTGCTTCAGCTCAATTGGGGCTGCAAGCCTTGATCGTCGGCGTGATCCTCGGGATCATCATCGGTTCCATCGCTGCCATGAACCAAGGAACCTGGATCGACTCAACTGCCACGATTCTTTCCATCATCGGCAAGTCTGTTCCTAACTTTGTTTTGGCCGTGCTGCTGCAGTACTACATCGGTCTGAAACTGGGTTGGTTCCCAATCGCCGGCTGGGGGACGGCAGGCGAAACGGTCATGCCAACCATTGCCTTGTCCGTCGGGCCGCTGGCGGAAACAGCCAGATTCATCAGAACGGAAATGGTCGACACTTTGAGTTCTGACTACGTTGAATTGGGGAAGGCCAAGGGCTTGAGCCGGATCGAAGTTATCCGCAAGCACACCCTGCGCAACTCAATGATTCCATTGGTTACCCTGATTGGGCCTTACGCTGTTGCTTTGATGACTGGTTCGATGGTTATCGAAAACATCTTCAACATTCCTGGGATCGGTGAACAATTCACCAAGTCAATCCTGACCAACGACTACCCAACCATCATGGGCGTAAGTATGGTCTACTGCTTCGGCCTGGTTGTCATCCTGCTGATTACCGACATTGTCTACAGCTTGATCGACCCACGGATCAGACTGACTGATTAATAGAAAGAGAGGACAAATAGAATGGATCAAAACGTAAGCGACGTGAAGATCACGGCAGACGCTTTCGAACCTGCTCAAAAGGGCGATACGCAAAGCGCTGAACACATCTCTGGCCCTTCACTTTCCTTCATGCAAAATGTCTGGATCAGATTTAAGCAGAACAAGGCCGCGATGATTTCCGCGGTGATCATCATCGTGATGGTGGTGATTGCCTTTGGCTCCAGCTTCTGGATCAACAACTCCAGTCTGGTTAAGTCAGCTCCGCAATATGCCAACCTGCCAGCCAAGTGGAAAGGCTTTGACTGGCTCAACGGCGTCAACGGGAAGATCAAGCAAAACGGCGTTTGGACTGACGCTTATGCTTCAATTCCTGCCGGCAAGTACTTCGTGGCTGGGACCGACTACCTGGGCCGTTCACTTGCCCAAAGAATTATCTATGGTACCAAGATTTCATTGATCGTTGCCATTGTCGCAGCCTTCTTCGATTTAGCCATCGGGGTTACCTACGGGATCATCTCCGGTTGGAAGGGCGGCATGACTGACAACGTCATGCAACGGATCATCGAAATCATTTCTTCAGTTCCTACCCTGGTTATCGTGGTGCTGATGCTGGTTGTCTTGAAGCCAGGTATCACGTCCATCATCCTGGCCCTGGCCATCTCCTCATGGACGACCATGGCGCGGCAGATCCGGGCCGAGACCTTGTCACTGAAGAATGAAGAATATGTTTTGGCAGCACGTTCGCTTGGTGAATCAACCTTCAAGATTGCCACTAAGCACTTGATTCCAAACCTTTCAAGTATCATCATCATTCAAACCATGTACACGATTCCAAGTGCCATCTTCTTCGAAGCCTTCCTGAGCTTCATCGGTATCGGTATTTCTGCTCCTGAAACTTCCCTGGGTGTACTCTTGAACGAAGGTCAGAAGAACTTCCAGTTCCTGCCATACCAAATGTGGTACCCAGCAACGGTTCTTTGTGTACTGATGATTGCCTTCAACCTGCTTGGCGACGGTTTGCGTGATGCCTTCGACCCTAAGGGCCAAAGATAAGGGAGACGAACATGGCAAAAAGAATTTTAGACGTTAAAAACTTAGCAATTGACTTCCACACTTATGCCGGTGAAGTTAAGGCCATTCGTGACGTATCCTTCCACCTGGATGAAGGGGAAACTTTAGCGATCGTTGGCGAATCCGGTTCAGGCAAGTCAGTTACGACCCGTTCCATCATCGGCCTTTTGGCCAAGAACGCGCAAATCATGAGCGGACAAATCTTGTTCCACGGCAAGGACCTGCTGAAGATTTCTGAAAAGGAATGGCAAGAAATTCGGGGCAACCAGATCGCGATGATCTTCCAGGACCCAATGACTTCCTTGGACCCAACCATGAAGATCGGCCAGCAGATCGCTGAGCCTTTGATCAAGCACAAGGGTGCTTCCAAGAAGGAAGCCTGGGCCAAGGCTTTGGAAATGATGAAGGCCGTTGGGATTCCTAACGCTGAAGAGCGGATCAACGAATACCCGCACCAATTCTCAGGTGGGATGCGGCAAAGAATCGTGATCGCCATTGCCTTGATCTGTGAGCCGGAAATCCTGCTGGCTGACGAACCAACGACTGCCTTGGACGTAACCGTTCAGGCAGAAATCCTGGACTTGATGAAGGACTTGCAAAAGAGAGTCAAGACTTCCATCATCTTCATCACTCACGACCTGGGCGTCGTAGCCGGCATGGCTGACCGCGTCAACGTTATGTACGCTGGCGAATTCCTGGAAAAGGGGACGGTTGACGAAATCTTCTACAACCCACAACACCCTTACACTTGGGGCTTGATCAACTCAATGCCAACCTTGACCAGTGAACGCCTGGAATCAATTCCAGGTACTCCGCCAGACTTGCTGGATCCACCAAAGGGTGACCCATTCGCGCCAAGAAACAAGTACGCGCTGAAGATCGACACGGAACTGAAGCCGCCATTCTTCAAGGTTTCAGAAACCCACTGGGCTGCAACCTGGTTGCTGCACCCAGACGCTCCAAAGGTTACCCCGCCAGCTGAAATTCAACGCCGCTGGGCGCACTACAAAGAGATCCAAGCTGAAAAGAAGGACTAAAGGAGAGCCATAATATGCCAGAAGAAAGAAAAAAGATTTTAGAGGTCAAGCACCTGAAGCAATACTTCAAGAACGGCCGCAACGTCACCAAGGGTGTCGACGACGTCAGCTTTGACATCTATGAAGGTGAAGTCTTCGGCCTTGTTGGTGAATCCGGTTCAGGCAAGACCACCACTGGCCGCGCGATTTTGCAATTGTACAAGCCAACGGCTGGTGAGGTCCTCTTTGAAGGCAAGGACGTGACTAAGCTGCACGGCCGGGAAGAAAACTTGGCCTTCCGCCGGGACGCCCAGATGATCTTCCAGGACCCATACGCTTCCTTGAACCCAAGAATGACCGTTGAAGACATCATTGCTGAAGGGCTGGACATTCACCACTTGGTCAAGAGCAAGGAAGAACGCCGCAAGCGCGTTGAAGACCTGTTGGAAACGGTTGGGCTGAACAGAAACCACGCTTCCCGTTTCCCACACGAATTCTCCGGTGGTCAGCGGCAAAGAATCGGGATTGCCCGGGCTCTGGCCGTTGAACCGAAGTTTATCGTAGCCGACGAACCAATTTCCGCCTTGGACGTTTCCATTCAAGCCCAAGTCGTCAACTTGATGATCGAACTGAAGAAGCAGCGCAACCTGACTTACTTGTTCATCGCCCACGACTTGTCAATGGTTAAGTTCATCTCTGACCGGATCGGCGTTATGCACTACGGCAAGCTGCTGGAAGTCGGCGACGCGGATGAAGTCTACGACCACCCATTGCACGACTACACCAAGAGTTTGATTTCTGCCGTACCACAACCAGACCCAGAAATCGAACGCAACCGTCACCGGATTGACTACGAATACGGCAAGTTCGAAGGCGACGGCAAGGATGACCAACGCTCCATGCACGAGATCCGTCCAGGCCATTTCGTGAAGTGTACTGACGATGAAGTTGCCTACTACGAAAAGGTTGCCCAAAGCTACGAAAAGTAGTCTAGAAAGCAGACCAAAAGTTAAAGAGCGAACCCAGCAGGGTTCGCTCTTTTTGTATACTTAATAGCAAATTTGGTATAATAGCAGCAGAAGAAAAAGCTTACGCAAGTAGGCAGAGCTAGATAAATAATTAATCCAATGGAGGTGTTTAAAGATGGAAGCAGCTAAGAAAATCGACCGGGCGGCCTTGAAGAAAATGGCCAAAGGCCAGTTGAAGGGCAACTGGGGTTGGGCGGTTTGCCTGACTTTGGTCAGCGCCGTGATCTTGGGAGTCCTTAACGGCTGGCCGGCCTTTTTCATGGACTCAGGCGACAATTCGATCAATAATGTGGCTGTGGTTTTAGACGTGTTTGGCGGGATTCTGGGCGGCTTGATTACCGCTGGGATCGCTTATACCTACTTGAAGTTCGTTGATCGCAAAGAGAAGGCCAACGTCTTTTCCGGGGTCTTTGCTGGCTTTACCAAGGGCCGCTTCATCCCGACCTTCCTGACCACTTTCCTGACTGCCCTCTTTGCGGCCCTGTGGACCTTGCTCTTGATCATTCCTGGAATCATCAAGTACTACAGCTATGCCATGGCGCCATATATTCTCAAGGACCTGCTGGACGCGGGCAAGGAGCCGGCGCCGACTGAGGCCATCAGCAAGAGCAAGGAGCTGATGAACGGGCACAAGTGGGAACTGTTCGTTTTGGAATTGAGCTTTATTGGCTGGTACCTGTTGGGCTTCGTGACTTTGGGAATTGGCTTGCTTTGGGTAGTGCCTTACTACAACGCTGTCCACGCGGACTACTACCGTGCTTTAGCCGGCGACCAGTTCAAGAACTAGCGGCAGAATCAAAATAAAAGAGGCATCGCGCGCGATGCCTCTTTTATTGGCTTTAAGCGGCCTTCTGAGCCGTTTGATCATTCTTTTAGTAGAGTGAGTCCCATGGGTCAAGTTCAACTGGCGTAGAGGTCAGCAGGGCTTGTTGGTCCTTGGTCAGATACTTCTTGTGAACTACGACTTCGTAAACATAGTCGTTGAACCAGTCCTGGCTCATCACGAAGAAGCCCTTGGCGCCAATCTTGTCGCCCCATGAGTTTTCGACCTTCCACTGGCGGATGTCGCCGTGGTCTTCGTCAACGCCAACCAGGGTCATGGCGTGGGAAACGGTGCCAACGCCAGTAGCCAGGCGCTCAGCCTTGGTCAGCTGGCTGTTGATGCCGAAGAGTTCGTCCAATTGGTAGAGCTCAGTGTCCAGGTAGCCGGTCTTGCGGTCCATTTGCCGCAGAACGTCGTTGCCGAACCAAACGGCTTCCCCGTCCTTGAGC
Source organism: Lactobacillus porci (assembly GCF_009695985.1). Taxonomy (NCBI): domain Bacteria; kingdom Bacillati; phylum Bacillota; class Bacilli; order Lactobacillales; family Lactobacillaceae; genus Lactobacillus; species Lactobacillus porci. The sequence goes on along the minus strand of NZ_VUMX01000018.1, from coordinate 12,662 downwards.
TGGGCAATGGCTGCCTGGCCCAGGAATTCCATTGGCACGTTCAAGAAGAGGATTGGGGAGCCCCCGTCCACGTTTTCTTGAGAGCTCAAGTGGTAGAGGGTGTTATATTCATGGTCTGGCGCGTTGGTCAAGACTACGTAGTCGTCCAAGTCGACATCGAAGTACTTGTTGAAGAATTCAACTGGGGTCAGGTTCTTCTCCAGGTGGTAGTTCTTGTCGTCGTCCTTGTATTCCAGGTCAAAGGTCTTTGGCGGCTCGCCAACAGCGATTGCCGTCATACGGTAGACTTCGTTCAGGAATTGCTTGCGGGCCTTTTCCAAGCCTTCCTTGTCGCCAGCTTGTGCCAAGCGCCGCAGGGACAAGGCATCCTTTCTTTCCTTGTCAGCCAGGGCAGTCGCGAAGCCACTAGTGGCATTGGTGTTGAAGCTTTCTGGCATCGCGTAGCTTGGCACGACCCCGTACTTCTTGACCAGGGAGACTGCCATGGCCCATTGGCCACCGTCGCCTCCGGCAAAGTCCAGGTAGGCGCGGACTTCCCGGTCATCAAGCGGCTTGTCGGCAGTTTCGATGATCTTTTCGTAGAAGTTGTTGGCCCGTTCGATCTTGTCCCAGAAGAAGTTGTAAGCTTGGGACAAGGTGAAGTTCTTGGCCTTGTGCTTGGCACCAAAGTCGTGCCGCAAGACGTTCAAGGTTGAGAACAGCCAGCAGCGACCGGACTGCTTCTGGTTGGTAACGTTGTCCGTGTCCAGCTCAGTGGAGAAGACGCGGGTCAAGCGACCGGCAACGCGCTCGTTGTATGATGCCTCCAAAACGCCGCTGCGGCCAGCAGCGCGGGCGATGACTTGATTCTTTGGATCAGCGTTGAAGTCGCGGCTGAATTCCGCGATTTCTTGCAGAGTTAATTCATGACTCATATTGTTTTATTCTCCTTTTAATGATGATACTGCTATCTTACCTTGAAATAGGTGATAACACAAATTTTGATCTTAATTAAGCTTCCCGCAGCGAAAACACCAACAGAGGAACATAAAAAGGCAGCAGCTGTTCGGCTGCTGCCTTGTGGTTGATAAAGTGCTTAGCACTCGGTTATTCAATCGTAATTGTGCTGTCGTCTGCTTCAGGGGCAATTTTTGGCAATACCACGGTCAAGACCCCGTCGGTCAATTTGGCATTGATCCCGCTCTTGTCAACGTTTGGCAAGGCAAAGCTTCTGGAGACTGAGCCTTCGCTGCGTTCTTGGCGGACCAAGTTCTTCTTCTTGTCACTGTCGTCCTTGAAAGTGCTGCGGTTGCCTGAGATGGTCAAAACGCCGTCGCTGTATGCCAGGTGGATGTCATCTTTGCTCATGCCTGGAACATCGATCTTGACGGTGTATTCCTTGTCATCTTCAGCGACGTCGGCTTGTAAAATGTTTCTGAATGCGTGGGTGTCCAGAAAGTCTCTTGAGTTGTCAAGCCAGCCACCCATGTGATCGAATAAGTCATTGTAACGGTTCATTAAGTCATTAGCCATAATATAAAACTCCCTTCAACAAAATATTCGTTGATCAAAACAGAAAGCTGACAGGGAAAGACGAGCAACAACGATTGCTTATGTTTCCGCTTCCTCTTTCTCTGTTCAAATTATATTGTAGTTCCTTTTTCCAAAAAATAAAGGGTTAGCACTCGACTTTTTTGAGTGCTAACAAAAGAATTTATAAAATTAAGCAAAATCCTGAAAAAAGCGGCTAAACGGGCTATACTAGACCATGAAAAATTAAGAAAGGCAAGTACGACATGGTTTACTTTCAGAAGATGACGCCAGAAGGCTACAAGCAGATTGAAGACGAGATCGCCGCGCTTAAGGCTGACCGGCCCCGCCGGGTTCAGAACCTCAAGGAGGCCCGGGCGCTGGGCGACTTGTCAGAGAATACGGAATATTCAACCGCCAAGCGGGAGCTGCGCCACCTGGACAGCCGGGTGCGCTACCTTAACAAGCAGCTTAAGTACGCGGAAGTGATCCAGACCAAGAAGGACGGAAAGGTCAACCTGGGCAAGACGGTCACCATCCGCTATGAAGAGGACGGGGAAGAGGAAAGCTACAAAATCGTCGGCCGGATGGAAGAAGCCGTCCTGGACGGGAAGCTGCCCTTTGATTGTCCGATGGGCCGGGCTTTGATGCATCACAAGGCCGGCGACACCGTAACCGTGGAAGCGCCAATTGGCAACTACAAGATCACGATCATTGACGTGGATGAGTAATGGGAAAAAGTTAAATTAACGGAAAAAGGGTCCAAGCAGCTGCTTGAACCCTTTTTGTGGATAACTTATTGAATATCAGGCTATTTAGATGATTGCCGCTTGCCGGCGGGAGTAAAGCTGAGGTGAACCACCAGCCCCAGGCCAGCGGCATAGCGGGCCATGGTCTTCAAGCTGGGCAGCGAGGTCCCCTTTTCGATCTTGGCCAATTGGGGCTGGCTCATGCCGATCCGGTCGGCCAGCTCCTTTTGCGTGATGCCGCGGCGCAGCCGCTCGGCGTGCAGGTAGGTGAGGCTGTCAAGAATGGACATTTCTGTCTCAGTGACAGAGTCAATAGTTGCTTTATAGTCTTTTAAGGTAGCCATAATTATCTGCCTCCCCAAGGCTTATTATACTGCTTTTGCTATTAAAAAAGCCAATCAAAACCCCGCGGGGCACCAAAAAAGAGCAGCTCCTGCTTGGAGCTGCTCTAAGAAATTGAATTTCATTTGATTATAAAGTCCATGGGTCTTGCAGAACGATCGTCTGTTCACGGTCAGGACCAACTGAAACAGTTACGACTGGAACGCCAGTCAATTCGCTGATGCGCTTGACGAACTTTTGGGCGTTTTCTGGAAGGTCTTCCCAGCTCTTGGCGCCGGTAATGTCTTCTTCCCAGGCAGGCAGTTCTTCGTAGACTGGCTTGCATGCTTCAACTTCCTTCAAGTTGGCTGGGTAGTAGTCGATTTCCTTGCCGTTTAAGTCGTAGGCCACGCAGATCTTGATCTTGTCGAAGCCGCTGAAGACATCGAGCAGGTTCAAGCTCAAAGCATTGATGCCGGCAACGCGCTTGGCGTGACGCAGGGCAACTGAGTCAAACCAGCCAACCCGGCGTGGACGGCCAGTAACCGTGCCGTATTCGTGGGCGATGTCACGGATCTTGTCACCGGTAGCGTTGGTCAGTTCGGTTGGGAATGGGCCAGCACCGACACGGGTCGTGTAGGCCTTGCAGATGCCCAGGACAGTGTTCAGACGGTTGGCACCGATGCCGGAGCCTGAGGCAATCCCGCCGGAAACTGAGTTTGATGAGCTGACGAATGGGTAGGTCCCTTGGTCGATGTCCAGCATGATGCCTTGGGCGCCTTCAAACAGAACCTTTTCGTTCTTGTCCAGGGCGTCGTTGACGTAGACTGAAGTGTCAACGACGTACTTCTTGATCCGCTTGCCGTATTCAACGTACTTGCTGTAGATTTCATCGTAGTCCATGGCTGGCTTGCCGTAAACCTTGGTGAACAAGGCGTTCTTGGCTTCCAAATTGAAGTGCAGCTTTTCAGCCAAAGTTTCTGGATCGATCAGGTCGCAAACTCTGATGCCGATTCTTGAAGCCTTGTCCATGTAAGTTGGCCCGATCCCGTTCTTGGTGGTCCCAACCTTCAGGCTGCCCTTAGCTTCTTCTTCGTAAGTGTCTTGCATTACGTGGTATGGCATGATGATGTGCGCGCGGTTTGAGATCTTCAAGCTGCTGGTGTCGATGCCATGCTTTTCCAAGTTGTCCAATTCGCCGAGCAGCACTTCAGGGTTGATTACGACCCCGTTGCCGATTACGGCCCCGTGCTTGGCAGCGAAGATGCCGGATGGGATCAGGCGCATCTTGAATTCCTGGCCATCAAAGTCGATGGTGTGGCCTGCATTGTTGCCACCGTTAGCGCGGACTGAAAGGTCTGCTGTAGTCCCCAGGAAGTCCGTAATCTTACCCTTGCCTTCGTCGCCCCATTGGCTGCCGACAACTGCGATTGATGTCATATTTTCACCTCAAAATAATCTTTAACTGTACCTAAGAAAGATTAGCATTTACCTGTAGATTAGTCAATAAAAAATCCGAATAATATTTTTGGAACGTTCGTGAATGGTTCGAATATGCTTGACTTTTGAGCGGAATGTAAGTAAAGTATCAAAGGTAATTCGAAAAAGGAGCAAGCAATAGATGAGCAACTACTTTAGCATGGAAGCGTTTGACTACGACGATATCCAACTTGTGCCCAACAAGGCAATCGTCAAGAGCCGCAAGGAATGCGACACCAGCGTTAAATTTGGAAACCGAACTTTTAAGATCCCAGTGGTGCCGGCCAACATGGAAAGCGTTATTGATGAGAAGCTGGCCGTTTGGCTGGCGGAAAATGGCTACTACTATGTCATGCACCGCTTTGAACCGGAAAAGCGGGCCGGCTTCATCAAGATGATGCATGACAAGGGCCTTTTTGCCTCAATCTCCGTCGGCATCAAGGATGATGAGTACAAGTTCATCGATGAGCTGGTGGAAAAGGGGCTGATCCCGGAATACACCACCATCGACGTGGCCCACGGGCACTCAGTCTACGTCATCAAGATGATCAAGTACATTAAGGAAAAGATGCCGGAAACCTTCTTGACGGTCGGCAACGTGGCTACGCCAGAAGCTGTCCGTGAGCTGGAAAATGCCGGCGCGGACGCGACCAAGGTTGGCGTTGGCCCGGGCAAGGCCTGCATCACCAAGCTGAAGACCGGCTTTGGGACTGGCGGCTGGCAGCTGGCGGCCCTGCGCATGTGCAGCAAGGTTGCCAGAAAGCCGCTGATCGCTGACGGCGGGATCCGCCACAACGGCGACATCGCCAAGTCAGTCCGCTTTGGCGCAAGCATGGTCATGATCGGCTCAATGCTGGCCGGACATGAAGAATCTCCAGGCAACGTCATCAAGATCGACGGCAAGACCTACAAGCAGTACTGGGGCTCAGCTTCAGAAGTGCAAAAGGGTGCCTACCGCAACGTTGAAGGCAAGCAGATGCTGGTTCCTTACCGTGGCCACATCGCCGACACCTTGGACGAGATGAAGCAGGACCTGCAGTCTTCAATCTCCTACGCCGGCGGCCGGGATCTGGAAGCCATCAAGCGCGTCGACTACGTCATCGTCAAGAACACGATCATGGACGGCGACTACTAAAAGGCTTGAAAAGCTGCCTTGAAAAAATGCAAGCCGCCACGGGCCCTGGACAAAGCTTTTGATCCGAAGATGGGTTATAATAGGAATGTAAAGGGTTACACCTTGGGGGAAGGATGAGAAGCACATCGTTCGTTGTACTCATCTTCTTTCAGGCCCGGCCGCGGGCCTTTAAACGCGGCCAGAAAGTAAGTATCGCCAGAGGTCTTCTCGGGAATTTTCCTGGGAAGATTTCTTTTTTGTCTTTTTGGCCATGTTCGCTTGCTTTTTCGAACAAAGGTTCGGTATAATGATTTCGAACAAACGTTCAAAAAAGAAGTGGATTCAAATGTATGACTACCGCTATGAGCCGCACCGGGTCATTTTCATGATCGACAACAAGTCTTTCTTTGCCTCATGCGAAGCGCTGCGCCTGGGATTGAATCCGATGGAAGCCGTCTTGGCCGTCATGTCCAGCCAGCCGGGAGCCAAGTGGGGCTCTGGTTTGATCATGGCCGCTTCGCCCCTGGCCAAACAGAAGTATGGCCTGCGCAATGTCATGCGGGCCCGGGAGCTGCCAACAAGAAGGCAGGCACCGGATCTGCTGCTGGTTGAGCCCCACATGAACCTCTATATCAAGCGCAGCATGGAGGTGCTGCAGATTTTCCGCAAGTACGCGGCCGATGAGGATATTCACGTCTATTCGATTGATGAAAGCATGATCGACATGACCGAGTCCTGGCACTTGTTTGGGGATGATCCATATTTGGTGGCCCGCAAGATTCAGAAGGACATTCATGACCACCTGGGCCTGTACACGACCTGCGGGATCGGGGAGAACCCGCTTTTGGCCAAGCTGGCGATGGACATTTCAGCCAAGCACCGGACCTCGATGATTGCCTGCTGGCATTACATCGACGTGCCCGACACCATTTGGAAGATCCCCAAGCTGGAGGATGTTTGGGGGATCAATGTCCGGACGGCCAATCGCCTGCGCCGCCTGGGGATCAACAACATGTATGACCTGGCCCACAGCGATCCGGCACTTTTGGAGCGGGAGTTCGGGTTGATTGGCGACCAGCTTTTCGCCATGAGCTGGGGGGTGGACCGGAGCATCATCCGTCACAAGTATCAGCCCAAAAGCAAGAGCTACGGGAACTCCCAGATTCTGAACCGGGACTATGAGGACCAGCGGCAGATTGAGATCGTCATTCAGGAGATCGGCGACCAAGTGGCGGCCAGAATTCGGGCCCACCACCTGCTTGCTGGCCGGGTGGGTCTGTATGTCGGCTATGCTGATTTTGAGGCCGATCCGGCGGGCTTCAGCATCCAGGAAAAGATCACGCCAACTGACGTTTCCAGCGAATTGGTGGCGGAATTGTGGGCCCTGTTCCGGAAGAAGTGGGGTGGCCAGGCCGTGCGGCGCCTGGGCGTGACCTACAGCTGCTTGGTTCCCGACACTGGCCAGCAGCTGCCCTTCTTCCTTTCCCCAGACCAGCAGCTCAAGCGCAAGCAGCGGGACCGGGTGGTCGACAAATTGCGGAAGAAGTACGGCTTTGCCAGCGTCGTGCGGGCGTCCAGCCTGCTGCCAGGCGCGACGGCGCTGGCCCGCAGCCGGCTGGTTGGCGGCCATAACGGGGGCAACGCCTATGAGTAAGGAGTTCGACCGGCGGGTGACCGATTTCTTTGCTCATTATCAGGATCGGGGGATGAAGAAGTGGGCGGGCTTCTTTTTAAGCGATCATACGGCCCGGCTCAAGCAAGCAGCGGCCAAGAGCCGATGGACGGCACCGGAGCGGACGGAGATGACGCGGGAAGAGTGCGACCAAGTGCTTTGCCTGGCTTTCAGCCGCCACCAGCCCGTGACCGTCCAGCTCAAGGAATTGGACGCGAACGGGGCCCGTCCCCAGGAAATCGCGGGCTTCGTTGCCGGCTATACGGAGGACCAGATCATTATTGGCGGTCAGGCCATCGACTTAGCCAATCTGCGGCACGTGGAGCTGCTAACAGGACTGGAAGGACATTAAAACAGCAATAGAACTAACGGTGAAAGAAAGCCCCCCTTCCGGAACGGAAGAGGGGCTTTTTGTCCTCAGCTGAATTAAAAGAGTGCAATAGATGTTAAAGATAGCTTTAAATTGAGATTTAAGAGATAGATTTGAGATGTTGAGCAAGACAGCTGAGGCTAACGGATTAGAAGCAAAAGCGCATGATACGGAAATGGTTTTTAATCCTCATCCAGCCCCTTTTTGCCCTTGAAGATCAGGTTCAAAAGGACTGAGGACAGGCTGGCGATCACGATCCCGTTTTCCAGGAACAGCTGCAAGGATTGCGGCAGGGCTTGGAAGATGTTTGGGTAAACTGACACGCCCAGGCCCAAGCCCATGGAAATAGCGACGATCAAGAGGTTGTGGTTGTCACTGAAGTCAACCTTCAGCAGCATCTTGATCCCTTGCACGGCGATGGATGAGAACATGACTACCATGGCCCCGCCTAAGACGGCCGTTGGCATGATCGTAACCAAGGCCCCGACCTTAGGCAAAAGGCCCATGGCCATCAAGAGACCGGCTGCCCAGTAGATCGGGCGCTTGGAGCGGATGCCTGACAGCTGGAGCAGGCCGACGTTTTGGGAGAAGGTGGTGTAAGGGAAGGTGTTGAACAAGCCGCCCAGGATTTGGGCCAGACCTTCAGCCCGGTAGCCTCGCTTCAAGTCATCTTCAGTGATCTCCTTGCCCAGGAGGTTGCCCAGGGCGAAGAAGACGCCGGTGGATTCAACCATGGAAACCAGGGCGATGATCATCATCGTCAGGCAGGATGACCATTCAAACTTTGGCGTGCCAAAGTAGAAGAATTGCGGGAAGTGGAACCAGGATGCCTGAGCGACGGGCGTGAAGGAAACCATCCCCATGCAGGCTGCCAGCACCGTGCCGACGATCAGACCGATCAAGACGGAAATTGAGGAAATGAAGCCCTTGGCAAAGGCTTGCAAGGCCACGATCACCAAAATGGTGACGAAGCCGACGATCAGGTTCTTGGGATCCCCAAAGTCCTTGGCCGTGGGTGACCCGCCGCCCAGGTTCTGGATGCCGACTGGGATCAGGGTCAAGCCGATCGTGGTGATCAAGGTCCCGGTTACGACTGGCGGGAAGAGCTTCTTGATCTTGGAGAAGACTCCGGCGATCAGGAAGACGAAAATCCCGGCAACGATGATGGCGCCGTACATGGTGCCGATTGAGTACTTCTGCCCGATCAAGATCAGGGGAGCGACCGCCTGGATGGCGCAGCCCAGAACGACCGGCAGGCCGATCCCGAAGTAGCGGTTCTTAAGCAGCTGGACTAAAGTGGCCAGCCCGCACATGAAGATGTCGATGGAGACCAGGTAGGTCATCTGCTCGGAGCTAAAGTGGAGGGCGTTCCCAATCAGGATCGGCACCGCCACGGCCCCTGAGTACATGGCCAGCAGGTGCTGCAAGCCCAGGACAAAGGAACGGGCTTGCGAAGGTTCGGTATTTTTGGCTTGATTCATATTTTGTTAATACTCCCTAAAGTAAAATCAACCTAAAAAACTAATATCAAAATTTAAATAGCTTATTTTATTTTAAAACTCGACTTTGCCGTCCTTGAGGCTCTTGACGCTGGCCAGAGCCTCAAGCCGGTAGCCGTGGTCCAGCAGCCAGTCGTGGCCGCCTTGGAAGGCCTTTTCCACGACGACGCCGACCCCAACGACCTCAGCCCCGGCTTGCTCAGCTAAGGAGATCAGCCCCTTGGCGGCTTCGCCGTTGGCCAGGAAGTCGTCGATAACCAGGACGCGGTCGCCTTTGTGGAGGAACTTGGCTTCCACGGAAATCGTGTTGGTCACGTGCTTGGTGTAGGAGTAGACTTCAGCCGTGTAGACATCGTCAGTCACCGTTGAAGGCTTCTTCTTTCTAGCGAAGACCATTGGCACTTTGAGGCAGTAAGCCGCCATGATGCCCGGCGCGATCCCGCTGGCTTCAGCAGTCAAAACGCGGGTGACCTGGTCATCCTTGAACAGGCGGGCAAATTCTTGGCCCAGGGTCATCATCAGCTGGGGATCGATTTGGTGGTTGAGGAAGGAGTTGACCTTCAGCACGTCGCCAGGCAAAACGATGCCATCTTTCTTGATGCGTTCTTCCAAAATTTTCATTTCGTATGAAACTCCTCTGAAAACAAAAAAATTCTTTTGCCAACGACAGGCAAAAGAAGTTCATGACAAGCATTTAAGCTTTTCTATTTGCTTCTTGTACCTATAGTCCGGAATTTACGGTTCCGGGTAGAGACTGTCAACCTGATTATGACGATATATAAGTAAGAATTATTAATAATGATTAATAAACAGCATACAGCAAAAACCGAATTAATTCAACGAAAAACGGGAAAAAGATCATGAAAAAATGCAAAAATAGACGATCAATTAAAAAATCCCGAGAAAGATTCGTTTTTTGTTGACCGAGTGGGAAAAAACGTGTAAAGTGGTTTAATTAAAAAGTAACCTATCGACATTTTATTTTGAAAGGAAGAAATCATGTCTTTGTGGGAAACCAAATTTGCTAAACAAGGTATCACTTTCGACGACGTATTGCTGATTCCGGCTGAAAGTCACGTTTTGCCAAACGAAGTCGACTTGTCAACCCAACTTGCTCCAAATCTGAAGCTGAACATTCCGCTGATCTCAGCTGGGATGGACACGGTAACGGAAGGCAAGATGGCAGCGGCCATGGCTAAGATGGGCGGCTTGGGCGTAATCCACAAAAACCTTTCAATTAAGGCCCAGGCTGACGAAGTAAGACTGGCCAAGAACACTGAAATCATGCCAGAAGACAAGCACGCGGCCGTTGACGCCAACGGCAAGCTGCTCGTGGCTGCCGCTGTCGGCGTAACCAGCGACACTTTTGAACGGGCTGAAGCTTTGTTTGAAGCTGGTGCCGACGCCATCGTCATCGACACGGCTCACGGTCACTCAGCCGGCGTTTTGCGCAAGATCAAGGAAATCCGCGACCACTTCCCAGAAAAGACTTTGATTGCCGGCAACGTTGCGACCGCTGAAGGCACCCGGGCCTTGTTTGAAGCCGGCGTTGACGTGGTCAAGGTCGGGATTGGGCCTGGCTCAATCTGCACCACCCGTGTCGTTGCCGGCGTTGGCGTTCCGCAATTGACGGCCGTTTACGACGCGGCTAACGTAGCTCGGGAATTTGGCAAGCCAATCATCGCTGATGGCGGGATCAAGTACTCCGGCGACGTGGTCAAGGCTTTGGCAGCCGGCGGCAACGCCGTAATGCTGGGCTCAATGCTGTCAGGGACTGAAGAAGCTCCTGGCGACGTTCAACAAGGCAGCGACGGCCGTCTGGTCAAGTCCTACCGCGGGATGGGCTCAGTTGGCGCCATGGCTCAGCAGCACGGGTCAAGCGACCGCTACTTCCAAGGCGGGGTCAACGAAGCCAACAAGCTGGTCCCAGAGGGGATCGAAGCCGTAGTTTCATACAAGGGGACCGTCCGCAACGTGGTCTACCAAATCCTTGGCGGCCTGCGCTCAGGCATGGGCTACTGCGGGGCTGAAAACATCCAAAAGCTGATCGGCACCGCGCAGTTTGTCCGCATTTCCAACGCTGGCCTGCGTGAATCCCACCCACACGACGTTATGATGAGCAAGCCTGCTCCTAACTACGGAGGCATTGACTTCTAATGGCAAAAATCGACTTAAGCAATTTTGACAAGATCATCGTTCTGGACTTCGGCAGCCAGTACAACCAACTGATTACCCGCCGGATCCGCGATTTTGGCATTTACTCTGAACTGTTGCCGCACACGATTACGGCTGAAGAAGTGAAGCAAATCGCGCCTAAGGGGATCATCTTCTCTGGCGGTCCAAACTCCGTCTACGATGAAAACGCCTTGGACGTTGATCCGGAAATCTTCAAGCTGGGGATTCCAATCCTGGGCATCTGCTACGGGATGCAGCTGATGACCAAGGAATTGGGCGGGAAGGTCGAAAAGGCTGGCGAAGCTGAATACGGCTCAGCCCACATTGAAGTCAAGGAGCCAGAAAGTCCTTTGTACAAGGGGCTGCCGGACAAGCAAGTCGTCTGGATGAGTCACGGCGACTTGGTAACCAAGGTGCCGGAAGGCTTCAAGGTCTTGGCTTCAAGCAAGAACTGCCCAATCGCCTCAATGGCTGATCCAGCCCGCAAGTTCTACGCCATCCAATTCCACGCGGAAGTCCGCAACTCAGAATACGGTCTGGACATCCTGCGCCGCTTTGCTTTTGACGTCTGCGGGGCTAAGGACAACTGGACCATGGATGACTTCATCAAGCTGTCCGTTGACTCAATCAGAGAAGAAGTCGGCGATGCCAACGTCATCTTGGGGATCTCTGGCGGGGTTGACTCTAGCGTTACGGCTACCCTGCTCCACAAGGCAATTGGCAGCCAATTGACGGCGATCTTCGTTGACCATGGCCTGCTTAGAAAGAACGAAAGCGAAGAAGTCATGGCTGCCCTTAAGGAAGGGCTGGGCGTGAACATCGTCAGAGTCGATGCCAAAGAACGCTTCATGTCCAAGCTGGCTGGAGTAACCGACCCAGAAAAGAAGCGGAAGATCATCGGCAACGAGTTCGTGCAGGTCTTCAACGATGAAGCCAAGAAGATCAAGGACGCCAAGTTCCTGGCACAAGGGACGCTGTACACTGACGTCATTGAATCAGGGACCGATACGGCCCACACGATCAAGAGCCACCACAATGTCGGGGGCTTGCCAAAGGACATGCAGTTCAAGCTGATCGAACCCCTGCGGCAATTGTTCAAGGATGAAGTCCGGGTCTTGGGTGAAAAGCTGGGTCTGCCACATGACCTGGTATGGCGGCAGCCATTCCCAGGCCCAGGTCTGGCAATTCGCGTGATCGGCGAAATTACTGAAGAAAAGCTGCGCATTGTTCGTGACGCGGACGCGATCCTGCGGGAAGAAATCAAGAATGCTGGCCTGCAAGAAAGCATCTGGCAATACTTTGTTGCTCTGCCAGGGATGCGGAGCGTCGGCGTCATGGGCGACGGCCGGACTTACGACTACGCCGTTTGCATCCGGGCCGTGACGTCAATTGACGGGATGACTGCTGACTTTGCCCAGATTCCATGGGACGTCTTGCAGAAGATCTCCGTGCGGATCGTCAACGAAGTCAAGCAGGTTAACCGCGTACTGTACGACGTGACGAGCAAGCCGCCGGCAACGATTGAATATGAATAAAAGATAAGCGGATTTTGTCCGTTGGGGAAACTACCTGGTTAGCTGACTGGGTAGTTTTTTGTCGCAAAAATAGGGTAGAAATGCCTATCGAAAGTTGAGTAATGTCTTAATTACTTAAACTTCCCACTTGCAAAAGTGGGCTTGTACCTTGAAAATTCAATAGTTTAGCCAATAAAAAAGCACAAGGCCTTTGTTCGCTTGATATAATTTAGTCAACCACAACATCATCAATATCAAAC